>DATJEM010000491.1:0-8690 GCA_035496615.1 Leptolyngbya sp. | reverse complement strand
GGTGCCACTCAAATTCTGATGTGCGATTCAAAAGGAATTCTTTCGCTCGATCGACCTGATTTGAACGATCAAAAACGCGCCTTTGCCGTGCAACAATCTGGAAAACTTGCCGATGCGATGAAAAATGCAGATGTCTTTTTGGGGGTGAGTGCGCCGGGAGTCGTCACCCCTGAAATGGTGGAATCGATGGCGGCTGATCCGATCGTTTTTGCAATGGCAAACCCAATTCCTGAAATTCAGCCCGAACTCGTGACAGATCAGGTTGCAGTCATGGCAACGGGACGCAGTGACTATCCCAATCAAATCAACAATGTGTTGGCGTTTCCGGGTGTATTCCGGGGGGCGCTGGACTGTCGGGCTTCGGCTTTTACAACCAATATGTATCTCCAGGCTGCTCTGGCGATCGCGTCGTTGATCGAGCCGGAAACGCTCGATCGTGAACATATTATTCCTTCGGTGTTTGACCAGCGAGTTGCGATCGTGGTTGCGGCGGCTGTCCAACGCGCTGCTAGAGAAGATGGAGTCGCGCAGAAATAGCGCCAGAGGATTGGGAAGCGATCGTGGATCACAGGGCTTCTCAATCCTCCTCTAGCAAAATTAGCCGGAGCGGATCGAGTTCGACGAGCCACGGAAACGGGTTTGGCTTCAGCCTCTCCCACGCTTCCTTAAACACTTCTGCTTGCAGGTGATAGTCCTGCGGATGGGTAGGAGGCGCATTGAACTTGAGAAAGAGCGTCATCCGATGCGGCGTTTCGCTGGTTGAAGCTAACCAACAGGGAAAAGTATTTTCGCGGTTCGCATTTTCGCCATTTGGATTTTCGCGATTTATCGGATGAATGAATCGGATTTGATGGGCACGAATGCCGATGTAAGCAAGTCGATCGCAAAGTTCAATCACTCGCAACCGAATCCCCCAGTTTGTCGCCAAGATCTCTCGTTCTGAACTGATTTTGGCAGGAGAAATATTTTTACATCCGGTCAATTGGGCGACGGCTAATATTCCCGGACGCTCAAAAATATCGTACTTTGTTCCAGACGCGATCGCACGTCCTTGATCGAGGACAAGCAGATCATCACAAACCCGATATGCCTCTTCTAAGTTATGGGTGACGAATAAACTAACACCGTTAAACGGTCGCAGTTGGGCAATCAGTTCTTGTTCCATCTGGCTGCGAAGATGCGTATCTAAGGCGGAAAAAGGTTCATCAAGCAAAATCACTTCAGGCTCACTTGCTAACACCCGCGCTAACGCCACTCGCTGCTGCTGCCCTCCAGAAAGTTGATGCGGATAGCGATCGCGATATTTCTGCATCTGTACGGCGGCTAATTGAGCTTCCACCCGCTGACGCGCTTCACGGGCAGACAGCGATCGAGGTAATCCAAAAGCAATGTTCTTTGCCACAGTGAGATGGGGAAACAACGCATAGTTCTGGACTAGAAATCCGACTCTGCGATCGCGGCTGGGAATGTTAATTCCTGCTTTCGCATCAAACAAAACGCGCCCGTTTAGCACGATTTGCCCGTTTGTGGGGCTTTCTGTGCCTGCAATACAGCGGAGCAACATACTTTTCCCGGCTCCCGATCCGCCTAAGATGCCAAGAGTTGCAGGGGTCGCTTTGAAAGAGAGTTCAAGATCAAAGTTTGCGAGTTGTTTTTGAATATCAACGACTAAAGCGGAGGACGTGAGGGAAGATGAAATCGCTGAATGAGGCTTGAGGCTTGAAGTTCTAAAAGCGGTGGAGTTCGATCGAGGGGTCTGTTGCTGGTTTTGCCAGTAGTTCATGGCAACAATTCCAGACAGCGAAATGAGCAGAATCACCCCTGCCCAAAACCAAGCTTCATTCATTGACCCCGCTTCTACCGCAAAGTAGATTGCCATTGGAATCGTTTGGGTCTGTTGAGGAATGTTGCCTGCCAACATCAGCGTTGCACCAAATTCGCCCAGCGCACGAGCAAAAGTAAGCACCGTTCCCGCGAAAACTCCGGGCAAAGCCAAAGGCAGCAGAACCCGACAAAATACAGTCCATTCTGAGGCTCCCAGGGTGCGAGCAACCGCTAAAAAGTTGCGATCGATCTGCTCAAATGCTCCCAAAGCGGTGCGATACATCAATGGAAAGGAAACCACGATCGCGGTGATCACTGCCCCATACCAAGTAAAAACGACACTCAAACCAACAGATAATAACAGTTGCCCAATCGGGCTATTTTTACCAAAGAGCATCAGGAGTAAAAAACCAACGACGGTCGGCGGCAAGATCAGCGGAGCGATCAAAATTCCTTCTAACAGTGCTCTTCCCTTACCGCGATAGTTCAACACCCCATAGGCAACTGCAACTCCAGCAAAAAAAGTAAAGACTGTTGCGAACAGTGCAACTTTGAGTGAAATCCAAAGCGGAGAAAGATCGATCGCACCGACTCCATCCATACCATCCCCATTGCTAGTTCCGTACAATAAACCCGTACTTCTGCAATACTCCTCGTGCGTCATTGCCAGATAGATACTGTACGAATGTTTTTGCAGTCTCTACATTCTTGCTGCTCTTGAGAACTGCCATTGGATAGACAATCGGATCATGATCAGCAGCATCTGCGATCGTCACGACCTTCACTTTGTCGGAAATTTTGGCATCGGTCAGGTACACCAATCCGGCATCCGCATTCCCACTTTCTACGCCTGCTAAGACTTGCCGGACATTGTTTGCATAAACTAGCTTAGATTTAACATCATTCATCAAGTTCAGCTTTTGAAGTACTTGTGCGGCGTATTGTCCTGCGGGAACGCTTCGAGGTTCGCCGATCGCAATCCGCTTGATCTCTGGAGCCTTCAAACTGGTAAAGCCAGTTACGTTCGTCGATGCTTTCGGCACAATTAAAGCTAACTGATTGTTTGCAAGAATCGTCCGAGTCCCAGGAACAAGCGATCCAGTCTGATCCAATTGATCCATTTGCTTCTTCCCGGCTGAGATAAACACATCAGCGGGCGCACCTTGCTCAATCTGCTGAAGTAATGCCCCAGATGCACCAAAATTTAGCTTTAGATCCACATCGGCATCGTTTTTTTGATACATTGGCTTAATTTCCTCCAAGGTATCTTTGAGGCTGGCTGCCGCAGAAACAATGAGAGAAGGACTAGCCTGACGGGGCTTAAACGCCGCCAGTCTAGATCCAAGCACTAAAAGCAGCCCGATCAAAGCAGCGCCAAAGAATATCAGAAAGGATCTGCGTCTCATACAATTCTGGAAGCCTGAAGATTGAAATTGGTAGAATTTTACCAGCTTATCAACCTTTTCCAACTTAGTTGGTATTAAAAATGCCTAGAAAAGACCAGGGATGGATTACCTTTCAGACTTCTGAGGAGGAGCGCCAGCTTCTAGAAGCACTTTGTCAGAAATCTCAGCGCACCAAAACAGAGGTGCTGCGGGAAATGCTGCGGGGGCTAAAGGATTCTCCAACTGACCCAAATGAGAGAACGGTATCCCAGATAGAAACGATCGAACCAACCCGCGAAGCTTCTGTGCCAACCAGAAAATCGCTGAAGGTTAGTTCTCGCAATGTTCTAGAGGGGAAAGTCAAGCGCGTTATCAAAGGCTCGATTCAGGCTGAAATAACCTTAGAAATTGTGCAGCGGGTTGAACTCACTTCGACAATCACCACAGCTTCGGCAGAGGCATTAGAACTAGCTGAAGGCAAGACGGCATATGCAGTGATCAAATCAAGCGACATTGTGATCGCGATGGAGTAGATCGATCGCGATGGAGTAGATCGATCGCAATAGACGCAATAAAATAGTGTGAGTGATTTAGCATCAAAGTAGATCGGCAGATCATTCCCTCAACAGAAAGCCAAGATAGTTCTCAGCATTTGTGCAAGAGAGCTAGTTTCAATCAATCAGCACTGTCTCTAGCGATACATCTGATCCAAGCGCAAAAAGGTCTGTAACAAAACGTTTGCGCCTTGAGTGCATTCCTCCGGTGAGGTATATTCTTCTTCAGAATGGCTAATCCCGGCTTTACTGGGAATAAAAATCATCCCCATATCGGTGATCCGTCCGACCTCTTGGGCATCATGTCCCGCACGGCTAGGAAGCTGCATTTGGGGCAGGTTCAACGCTTGGCAAACCTGTGCGATCGCGTTGATAATTCCCGGTGCCGCTAAGGTCGGAAGAATGTGCAGTGTTTGTTTCAAGGTGATTTCGGTTCCGGTCGAGGCTGCGATCGCGGAAATTTCCGCCTTCAGTTGTTCAACTAACTGTTCTAAATGCGACTGCGATAGATCTCTAAGGTCAATTTTTAGCTCCACCTCTCCCGGTATCGTGTTGGTTGCATTCGGTAAAACGTTGAGGCAGCCCACGGTGGCAACCTGATCGCCGGGTGTCTCGAAGGCAATGCGATTCACCGCGAGAACGATCTGTGCGCCTGCGACCAGTGCATCTTTTCTCAGGTGCATGGGAGTGGTTCCAGCGTGGTTCGGGCGACCTTTGATTTTGACTGCAAAGCGATACTGTCCGACGACCCCTGTAACCACGCCGATCGGGACTTGAGAATGTTCTAGAATGCCGCCTTGCTCAACATGAAGCTCAACAAATGCAGCGATATCATTGCGTTGTGCAGTTTCAATCTTTGACCAATCGCCCCCAACTTTTACTAAAGCGTTCTCGATCGATGTACCATCTAGACGAACATAGTAAGCGGGATCTTCGTGAACTTCGCCAGAGATTGCTTTGCTGCCAATCACCGATCGTTCTTCGTCGCTAAAGACGATCACTTCAATCGGGTGATCTAACCGCATGTTGTGATCCCGCAGTGTCCGAACCACCTCGATTCCAGCTAACACCCCCAAGCAGCCATCAAACGCACCTGCAACGGGAACCGTATCAATGTGCGATCCGGTTGCGAGAGCGAGAGCATTGTCTTTTTGACCTGCATAGCGTCCGATCACGTTGCCAGCAGCATCAATTCGGGTCGTCATGCCTGCGTCTTCCATCCAGGATTGCACCTGGTTCCGTGCCTGCAAATCAAGCGCTGTGAAAGCAATACGACAGACTCCACCATTTTCGAGTTTTCCAATGTTTGCAAGTTCAGCAACCCTGCGATTTAAGCGATCGCCATTAATGGTCAAACGCACGGTTGATAGAGAAGTCGGAGTCATCGTGTCACCTGTTGTAGTCGAAAGTAAGCAATTTGAGAAATTTCTGCGATCGCGTGGCGCATTTCTGTATGTTGAGAATGGTTGAGCCGAGTTTCAAATGCTATCAGAATGCTCTCTTTTGTATGATTCTTCACCGCAATGATGAACGGAAAGCCAAATTGGGATTTGTACTGTTCATTCAGCGTGTGGAAGCGATCGTATTCTTCGGGAGTTAAGCGATTGAGTCCTGCTCCTACTTGCTCTTGCACCGAAGCCTCCGCCATCTTTGCTTTGCTACCCAAATCGGGATGGGCGCAGATCAAAGCAAGCTGTTGTTGCTCGGTCATGGTATGGATCACTTCAAGCATTTTTTGATGCAGATCATCACTATCTTTGAACGGGCGTTTCTGCCACGCTTGATGCGCGATCGTCGGAGTTTGCTCAAAAATCTCGCCCAATGCTTCAGTGAAGGCGGATTGATCCATTTGATTGAGATCAGCGATCGAATAAGGCATTAGCGCATCGGTCCTGCCAGAATAGTTTTCGCGATCGCGTCTGTGACATCTGCGGGATCTTCACTCCGCAATTGCTCGTACCATTGAGCCGTGATCTGAGGATCTTTGCCGTGAATCATTTCCGCACGACTGCGGGCTTTTTCTACGATCGAACTGGTGCGATCGGTGCGAGCCGCTTCATACCGCTTCAGTGCATCCTCTACGCTGATATTGGTTGTGATTAAAAAATGATGGAGCATATAGACATCTTCGAGCGCCTGACAGCCTCCCTGACCGAGATCGGGACAAGTTGCATGAGCCGAATCTCCGAGCAGTGCAACTCTACCGCGCACCATCCGATCGACCGGACCAACATCCGAGATTTCTAATCGATTCGTTTGTTCAGGATTGATGCTTTGGATTAAATGCTGAACGGGTTCAGCCCAGCCCTCGAAATGCTTCAGTAGCTCAGAGCGAATTAATTCAGGCGGCGCAGTGGTTCCCGCAGGCAGCGGCACATCAAAAAAGAAATACAACTGATTGCTCCCGACCGGCATCATCGAAGCCCGTTGATGATCGCCGACATAGATTGTCCAAGTATGGGGAGGAGTTAGCACTTCATCGGCTTCAACCAGTCCATTCCAGTTCACATAGTCGCGATAGGTGGGATGCACTGCTTGATCCAGCACGTATTCCCGCAGCGTCGATCGTACCCCATCGGCGGCAATGACTAAATCTCCGATCGCTTTGTGTCCATTTTCAAAGATTGCGATCGCTTGCCCTTCGTGTTCTTCGACTCCAATACAGCACTGTCCCAGATTGACCGTTCCCGGAAATGCTTCGAGGAGCATGGCTTGCAGGTCTGCCCGTGCCACCGGATAGGGACGCTGCCCAACTGCCTGAATCAAGGGATCAAGCTGAATATGATTTAGCACTTCGCCCTGTGCGCCAAGATATTGCATAGAGTTCATCTGTCCCCCGATCGCGGCAATTTTTTCACCTAGCCCAAATCGGTTCAGCACTTTGACTCCATTCGACCAGAGCGAAATCCCGGCACCTCGTGGACGAAGTTCTTCAGCGCGTTCGTAAACTTCGACTTCGTAGCCCGATTGAGCAAGCGCGATCGCGGCGGTCAGTCCTCCGATCCCCGCACCAATGATAATAACTTTTAAGCGATACATAGTTTATTCTCCCTAGAGATTGCGCGAACCGGGTTGATCACTGGGTTGGGATACGGATCGGCGATCGTCCGGCAAATTTCGCCAAATTTCGCCTAACTTGATTGTTACAGAATTTAAGCATACTGTATACAATCAGATCTGAGGTTCAGGATTGTGGGCGATCAACTCTAAAATTAAGGCTGCTGATCGTTCCTATCAAAGTTCTATAACATTACATAAGGAGTGTTGGTATCGTGACGAGCAAAGTGACCCCCGGAAATCGGCGTGTATTTATCTGCGGTTCTGCCTTGCGAGGACAGCCCGACCACCAGAATTTACAGGGTGCAGACTTGATCGGTTCTGCTGCCACTCAGCCCCGCTATCGGCTGCACGTTGCGGGAGAAGACTGGCATCCGGCAATTCACGAGGTCGAATCGGGGGGAATTTCAATTCCGGGCGAAGTGTACGAAATGACCCAAGAACAGTTCGATTATCTCGCGTCGAATGAACCGCCAAATATGTATCCAACCGATATTCATTTAACAAATGGTGAGGTTGTGACTGCTTTCTTGTATCCGAAGACACTGATCGATCAGTACAATTTGCCCGACATTTCTAATACTTATGGCGGCTGGGCGGCTTACAAAGCGAGAGTCGCGAAGGTTTAAATTTTTCTGGATCTCATGATGACTCAGACGTTCGAGAATCAACTGTTTCTGACCCTGAACGGCGATCGCGTTTCCCTCAAAAACGTTGCGCCTGCGATGACGTTGCTGCAATATCTTCAGCAAACTCGACGCACCGGAACCAAAGAAGGCTGTGGTGATGGAGATTGTGGCGCTTGTACGGTGGCGATCGTCGGGCGCGATCCAAAGGGCAATCCGTCTTATCAAGCGGTGAATAGCTGTCTGATTCCAATCGGTGCGATCGCGGGTCGAGAAGTCGTCACGGTTGAAGGCATTGCGAATGGGAAACTGCATCCGGTTCAAGCCGCAATGGTCGAAACGGGCGGTTCCCAGTGCGGTTACTGTACGCCTGGATTCATCATGAGTTTGTTTGCGGCTTATTACGAGGGCAAGGTTGATGATACTGCTGTCGAAGGAAATTTGTGCCGCTGTACAGGCTACATTCCGATTCGACGAGCGGCGCAGCAGGTGACAAATGCTCAACCTGCTGATCAATTTTCGCAACAGTTAAAACAAGCGAACTTAGACCTTAATTCGATCGCATACACCAATCACGATCAACAGTTTTATCGCCCAGCGCAACTATCCGAAGCCTTAGAGCTACTTCAGAACTATCCGAATGCCACTCTGATCGCAGGTGCAACAGATTTAGGCTTAGAAATGAGCCATCACAGCAAAATTTTTCCGATTTTAATCTCATTAGAAGGGGTCGCAGAACTTCAGCAGATTGAACAAACGAGCGATCGTGTCACCATTGGGGCAGCCGTTCCACTTCAGACGATCGAATCTAATCTTCGAGGCATTTTTCCTAGCTTAGATGAAATGCTGCACTGGTTCGCAGCGCGACAGATTCGGAATCGAGCCACGATCGGCGGCAACATTGGAACGGCTTCCCCGATCGGAGATTTACCGCCCGTCTTGTTGTCATTAGATGCGGAACTGACGATCGCGAATCTATCCGAAACTAGAACTATCCCATTGATTGATTTCTTCAAAGGCTATCGTCAAACTGATCTAAAATCCGATGAAATCATTGTTTCGGTGACTATTCCAAAAACAACTAATGGGGTCGAGCGTTTAAGTCAATCCTACAAAGTTGGCAAACGAGGAACTGATGACATTAGTATTGTTGCGGCTGCTTTTGTGATTGATTTAGATAGCGATCGCATCATTGTGCAGGCTCGATTGGGATATGGTGGCGTTGCGGCAACTCCAGCAAGAGC
>DATJEM010000490.1:0-2614 GCA_035496615.1 Leptolyngbya sp. | reverse complement strand
GCTGATAGTCTTCGTATTCTGCTCGATACTGCCCGTTTGGCTCACTGCCTGCTAGAACCGATTCGAGATCGTCTAACACAATGAGGCAGCGGGAATTTTGCAAGCAATCTATCAGCTTGGCAGTCTGTCTATGTAGGCTTGTCAGGTGCGTCGAGCATTCTTTCTGCGTTTGCAAAAGGGGAAGAATGTCATTGAGGAGTGCTTCTAATGAAGGTGCATTTTTGAGCGATCGCCAAATCACACATTCAAATTCTGGCTCAATTTGCGATGCCAGTTTGGCGGCTAAACTGCTTTTTCCAGAGCCAGCGATGCCTACGATCGCGAGCAATCGACAGTGTTCTGCTAAAATCCACTGCTGTAGGGTTAGTAGTTCCGTCTCGCGCCCGCAGAAGCTAGAGAGATTGATCGTTGTATCTCGCTCTATCTTTGATTGAGGTTGAGTTCGCTTTTTCGAGGTTGGGCGAACATAGTCCATTTTATCCAGTTCTAGCTCAAAGCATTGAAAGACCGCTTGCAGGGAAGAACGATCAACTGGTTCTGAGCGACCGAGAATTTTGGAAACTGTGCCCAATGAGAGTTCTGAACGTTCGCTTAGTTCTTCTAAGGTGAAGCGATCGCCCGCATTTTCTTGAAATTCTGCTTGAGATTTTGCCGTTTTTAGTTTGTTCCAACCTTGCACGGTGAGGATGACACCGCGAACCCGTACCTGTTTGGGACAGCTATTGTGAGCATGAGCAGCAAGCGTTTGAGGTTTTGTAACCAGATTGAGATGGGGCTTGTGCAGCGTTATGGAGGGTTGACTAGTCAGTTTCAGCGCGGCATGAGTCATCATTTCCTCTCTTTAAGAGCAATATATAGAGGTAGATTTCATAGATCATGAAAAATTTCTAGCGTTGAGGAGTGCCGTCGTGAGGGGTTCAAGCGCTAGAACATCTCGATAGCGTTCCTGGTTGATAAAGAGGGCAGGCGCATGCCTCACTCCACTCTGGGTTGCACTGGCAATATCTTGATGGATGCGATCGAGATGCACATCCCTGGCAATCTCTCTCAAAAACTGAGGAATATCCAGCCCGATTTCTGCTGCATACTCGACTAGATAGCCGTTTCCTAACGCTTGCTGGTGGGCAAACAAGCGATCGAACATTTGCCAAAAAAGTCCTTGGGCACTGGCGGCTTCAGCGGCGGCTGCGGCTTTTAGTGACTGAGGATGGAGGTGACGTTGGGGAAAGTGGCGGAACACAAAACAGAGGTCATGCTCCTGGTGCTGAATCGTTTTAATCAAAGTATTGAGGATTGCAGTTTGGGGAGATTGGAAGTCTCCATACTCAACGAGAACAAGGCTGGCAGTGAGTGATCCTTGCCGATGATCTAGCTGTGTCGGTGAGACCACTAGCGAATTGTTAAGCGTGTCGTCAGCAGAACTATCGTGGCTCATGGTCAGTTTCAGAATAGATAAAGACTGCGTTTAGGGAAATGACGATCGAGCGCGATCTTGACATACCTTCAGCGCTTCCCAAAGTCGAGGGTTTATTTGCTGGTTCATGAGAATGTACAGTTATCTGCTAGTTGTTTGTTTTAGCTTTCTATTCATAATCTAGAGAATTCAATCAGATTTGTCGTCTATATCAGGTCTATGGTTTCAGTCGCCCGAAGATCGTTGGGCGGTCAATCTAAAGTACCGAATTGGATCAACCTTAAGTTCAAGTTCACTTTGGACTCAGTAGAGTCTTTCCCTACAAACTGGTAATCCCTCGCTTCAAGGCAATAATGGTTGCTTGGGTGCGATCTTTTGCGCCTAGTTTGCTTAAGATGCGGTTGACATTGGATTTGACCGTGCTTTCAGCGATATTTAAGGCGGCACCGATTTCTAAATTGCTCATACCCTGCGCGACGAGTTGCAGCACTTCTAATTCACGATCGCTTAGCTCAGGAGTGTTGATCCGCTCTACTAATTTCGCCGCAACATTCGGCGGAATATATTGCTTGCCATTGTGAACGGTACGAATCGCGGTTCTTAGTTCGGTGGGCTGAGAGTCTTTGAGCAGATAGCCTTTTGCCCCTGAGCGCAAGCCTTGATAGATATCTTCATCGCCATCATACGTCGTCAAAACAATGACGCGAGCCGATTTGAATTCAGCACAAATCGCAGTAATTGCTTCGACCCCTCCCATTTGAGGCATTCGCAGATCCATCAGCGTCACATCGGGCTGATGGTGTCGAAAGAGTTCGATCGCTTCAATCCCGTTTTTGGCTTGAGCAATCACGGTCATATCTGCTTCTGCTTGGATAATGGCGGCGATACCTTGCTGGACGATCGCATGATCATCGACGATCAGAACTCGAATTGTCGTCATCGTAATCCCGGCTCCCGACTTACAATCACAGTTACTTCTGTGCCTTGACCAATCTGGCTCTGAACCATCAATTCACCTCTGATGTGTTCTGCCCGTTCACTCATGCCCAGCAACCCAAATCCTTGCGTTATCTGATCGACTTCAAATCCTTGTCCATTGTCTTTAATTCGTAGCAAACACTGTGTTTTTTCATACGATAGCTCAATGCAAATTTCGGTTGCCTGAGCATATTTCACCGCATTTGTTAAGGCTTCCTGTCC
>DATJEM010000489.1:0-3654 GCA_035496615.1 Leptolyngbya sp. | reverse complement strand
GCAAAATGATGCCAAACAAAAGCATTCACTTCGGCATCCGTGAGGTACTTCCGCACCAGTTTATCCCAGCCTTTCACAGTCTGCCAATCTTCTGTCTTCAGCAGCGTTTCAAATTGGGTGTACGTTGTGAGCAGCGTTTGCCCCCAACGAGGATGCGCCAGGATAGTTACTTCTTCAGCTTTTTTCAGTTCGGGCGGTAAATCGACTTGTGGGGTCGCCATTTTTGCAGCCGCTTTGTTTTGCATCATTTTGGCGGCTGCTTCCGCATCCATGCCCATCGCCGCTGCCATCTCGGTCAGTTCTTCGTCGCTGACTCCTGCGTCCTGCGCCAATTCTTCTAGCGTTTTGTTGCGATCGAGTCCCATTTCATCCATCCGCCGCTGCGTCAGAAAGTCCTGAAATTCTGCGATCTTTTTGCTCAGATGGTAGCCCGACATGGTGATTTGATCACGACCAAAAAAGTCGAGAAAGTCCTGGTGATAGCGCTCGACCGATTTCCAAGCTTCTTCTAAAAGTTCGGGGGCATCGCCGTAGAGATCCGATTTGTAGTTCTGTCTAAAGTTTCCGATCGCGACTGCTAACTTCGGCTTACCTAAATTTCCTAACTGCACATACGGGCTAAAGAATGTCCAGTATTCATCAACCGGGGCAATTCTCGTCACTAGCATTTCTCCAGACTTAAACCGAGACATGGCTTCAAGCGTTTCAGAATCATTCGGCTTGACGATGTACATTTTGGTGGTCAGCCAATTCATCAATTTGAAACCGTCTGGCAAAAATTCTTGAACCGCAAACAATCCTGAGAAATTTTGCTTCCAGTTTAGAATCAGTTGTCGATCGCTCTTTGATAATTTCGGTTCGCTTTCGATAAACAATTCTAGCGGCGTTTTCGTTCCGATTTGTCCTTCGCTCAGAAATGTATCGACGATCGTATCCCGATGTTTGCTATCTTTTGATTGCGATTGTGTTAGCCTTTCTGCAACAAACTTCTCAAATGCCGTTGCCAGGTCGCCTTCAGCATCGTAAACAAAATCTGTTAGTGCTTGCTTCAGTTCTTTCGATCGCGCCAAATTCGCATCCACCATAAATCACCTCGATCGTCCTTGCAAACCATAGCCTCTAAGATATCGCTCCTAAAGCATCTTGAGACAGATTTTTGTCAATTTGGCGCAACGGATATAGGGGCAAGCCGGGATGAAGCTGCGATCGAAGAAGTTCATCCTAAATCAATTTGGGATTAGATATTAGGCTTGAGCCAGATCAAATACCAGAAAGATAGGCAGCAATGAACGATCGAAAAGCGATCAAAGTCATGGTTCGACCCTGATCGCTCGGCAAAATATTTCATTTGGGGCTGAATTCAACTGGCTAGGCTGCGGGGAGAATCGCCAAGCAGTCTCGCGGCACTTCCTGACAAAGCTTCTTCTTCACTTTCAAAAATCTCGAAGACCGAATCCATCATCGTCACCTCAAACACCAGCTTTGCTTCTGGATGCACATTACAAAGTTTGAAGCTTCCTCTGGCTTTATCGGTATCACGCATTCCAGCAACTAGCGAAGTCAAGCCAGAACTATCAATAAAATTGACCTTCGCCAAATTGACAATGATGTGGGTACTCTGCTTGGTAATACACTCCTGGAGCTTGGTGCGGAACTGCCATGCGGTCGTAATGTCTAATCGTCCAACCGGATTGAACACTACGATCGTCATCCCGTCCGAGGTACTAAAAACTCGCTGCTCCATGGGAATCGACTTTTGTTCCATGTAAACCATGACTTGCCTCGTGCAATCTTGTTGTGATCCTTTGATCAGTTATGCCCAAAGAGAGAGAGAGCATAACGCTTCTTAAAATTAAAATCAAAAACAAAAAGAGGGAAGCGTTGATTTAACCGCAACCCTCGAAGGGCAAGGCTTAACAAATGGTTATGGCTAAACGCCATCGCTGCTAGTGTGCCCCGTTTTTCGACCAGTTGACCCAATCTTGCGGCTTTAAGAAAATTTCATACAGTCGCGCTTCCGGGCTTCCCGCTTCCGGTTCGTACCCATATTCCCAGCGCACCATGGGCGGCAGGGACATCAAAATCGATTCTGTCCGCCCATTGGTTTGTAGTCCAAAAATTGTGCCGCGATCGTACACCAAGTTAAATTCTACATACCGCCCTCGTCGGTAGAGTTGAAATTGCCGCTCTCGATCGCTGTATTCTGTGTTTTGGCGACGCTCAACGATCGGGGTATACGCCGACAAAAAGGCATCCCCGCACGACTGCACAAACGCAAATAAATCTTCCCAGCTACGATTTTGAACTGTTCCAACTTTTTGGCTTCGCTGGGCTGCGGGTGTGTCGCTTTGAGATCCCGGATACGAAATCGGATAGAGATCGCCTCGCGTGTCTTGATAGTCGAAGAAAATTCCGCCCACTCCGCGAGTTTCCTGACGGTGCTTCAGATAGAAGTACTCATCGCACCAAAGCTTGAAGGTTGGATAATATTCGGGATGGTGACGATCGCACGCCGCTTTTAGCGTTTGGTGAAAGTGAATCACATCTTCTTCAAACGGGTAGTACGGGGTTAAATCGAGTCCACCGCCAAACCACCAAACCGGACCCGCCTCAAAATAGCGGTAGTTTAGATGCACCGTTGGAATGTAAGGATTTCGGGGATGTAGCACCATCGAAGTTCCCGTCGCATAGAAGCTATGACCTTTTGCTTCTGGACGCTGTACCAAAATCGAGGGGGGAAGATCTTTGCCCCACACTTCCGAAAAGTTCACGCCGCCCTGCTCGAACACGCGACCTTCACGCATCACCCGCGATCGACCGCCGCCGCCTTCCTCTCTCGTCCAGCTATCTTGCTGAAATTTAGCTTCTCCGTCGGTGGTTTCCAACCCTTCACAAACATTCTCTTGAAAAGATTGTAGCCACTGGCTCACCCGTTCTCGCGAATCTTTGGGCGGGAGCGCTTGAGTCGTCTCGGTCGGATCGGTTTTCGCTTTGTCGGAAGTAAAGAAAGCAGTCATAAACGTCGGTTCCTGGAACGAGTCGTCTTACGATTAATCAAAGAAGTTTAAAGTTTCCATCGAGTCTCTAGCAGCGGGATTGCTGAAACTAGACGGTTCATTTAGACTATCGCGAAACGGATACCAGAAACATGATTTTGTTAGGTTTCGAGTCCAGGATTGCACCTCCTGTGCGGAAAACAGCGATCGTGAATGTTTATAACGTTCTGTGACTTCTGACAGAAAGGGCAGAGTTGGCATCTTGCGGCAGGTGACGATCGCGGCTCAAATCTGGCATGATCAAAGATGCGGGGTACGGGTAAGCCCGATTCCCTTATAGGAGATAGATTTATGCTGAACTTTCCCTGGAAATTTTTTTATCGTAAGCGGCGGCGCGTTCAGTCCAAGTTGGCGCGGACGTATCAAGCGATTAGTTCAGCATCGGTAGACGAGTTGTGGAAGAAAGTGATCGATTTGGCTGATGTCTCTTGGCATCCGCTGATCTCTAGTACAAACGTGCCGCGGGGTCAAGTCGCAAAACCGGGATTGATTTACGAAGCGGTGACGCGATTAGGTCCGTTTCCGATTCGGATTTTTGTGGAGCGGGTTGATCCAAGAGAGTTACTGAGTGTCCGAATCATGGCAATTCCGGGGATCG
>DATJEM010000488.1:0-4094 GCA_035496615.1 Leptolyngbya sp. | reverse complement strand
TATTCTCAGACATTCGCAGCTATACCACTCTCACCGAAACACTCACTGCCGAAGAAGTCGTCGAGATGCTAAACCAGTACTTTGAATCAATGGTTGAAGCAGTCTTCATGCACAAAGGCATTCTTGATAAATACATTGGAGATGCAATTATGGCAGTCTTTGGATCGCCGCTCCCTTTGAATGATCATGAATGGATGGCAGCCCAAACCGCGTTAGAAATGCGAAAACGGTTAGCCGCCTTCAATCAAATGCGACGTTCACGAAATGAACAGACGATCGCGATCGGGATTGGCATCAATTCAGACACCGTAATCAGCGGCAATATCGGCTGTAGCAAGCGAATGGAATTTACCGCGATCGGAGACGGCGTAAATCTCGGTTCTCGATTGGAAGGAGCCACAAAACTTTATGGAACCGATATCGTGATGAGCGAAACGACTTATCGACCTTGCGCCGATCGAGTTTGGGCGCGAGAACTCGATTTTATTAAAGTTAAAGGCAAAAATAAATCTGTTGCTGTGTACGAACTGGTGGGACTACGATCGGATAAAATTTCTGACCAGAAAAAACGGGTAATCGACCACTACCATGCAGCGCGAAAACACTATTTGAATCGAAAATTTGCGCTTGCCGTGGCGGAATTCGCCACCGTTCTAGAAATTGACCACACTGACAAAGCCGCATCCCTACATATGGAGCGCTGTCAGCACTGGCTGAGAACACCACCCTCTGAGCAATGGGACGGCTCTTGGTCATTAACTGAAAAATGATGATGAAAGTTTCGTATATTCGCAACAATTTCAGGATAGCAATGTTATCCTGCAAGAAATCAGCGGGTTTTCACTACCTACGTGAAGATACGGTTTTATCCTGGTAAAAGCTATATTAAAGCTATATTAAAAGTGTGTTCATCCCCGTGACTTAATCGACAATCGCATTTCAACCTATTGTAGTTATTCACCCCCAAGCTCATCCTATGTCTTTCCCTAACCACAACGGTCAAGCTGCTTCGGTTGCTCAACCTGATGCACAGTCGCTCAGCTTCATCAACGATTCCGTCAAGCTTGAAACGCTGATTCCAAAAGATCTCAGCAGCAATAAGCGAGCAGTGATTGACCGTTTAGTCTCGCTTTATCGGGAAAATTCGCTCGATCGCTAAATCCGATCGATCGATCGAAACTTACAGAATCTAGTCTTGTTGTCGCAAGGCTAGGTTTTTTTCGTTATACTACAATGTAATTTATCACCTTTCATTCAGAGTTGTCTTTAATGAGACGGGCAACTCTCCACAAGATCGTCACAGGTTTTCTAGAATTTATGCGAAATCTTCTAGATTAGGTCTGTATTCCTAACTATAAAACGTCCTGTGTCCCTACATGGTCTCAGTTAGGCAAGGCAATATGATGACCAAAGATCAATCTCTTCAGACGCTTTTGGCGTTAATCGAGCAAGTTAAGACTGCTGAAACTGACGACTTTTTCGCGCTGTCAAAAATTGCAGGACTCAATCCGCTTCAAGACTTCTCAGAAGCCGATCTCAGCGGCATTGACCTGAGATCGAAGAACATGGTGCGGGCAGATTTGATCGAAGCGACGCTCGTTGGAGCGCACCTCATCAGCACCGATTTCACTGAAGCGCACATGACGAGCATCAACCTCGCTCACGCCAATTTGACCGATGCGATCTTGACCGGAGCCATGCTGATCAATGCCAATCTATCGGGTGCGATTCTGGTGAATGCAACGTTAGATAGTGCGAACTTGACCGGAGCAATTCTGACCGATGCCAAGTTGAGCTATGCCAATCTCCGTCGATCGACCTTGATCAGCGCCGATTTGAACGGCACAAAACTTGCTGAAACGAATCTAAGCTACGCGAATCTGAAGCGGGCACATTTGATTAATTCAGACCTGAGTGGGGCAAGTCTATATGGCGCGGATCTAAGCGGTGCAGATTTGCGAGGTGCAATTCTTCCCGATATGGATTTTGTGGGCGCGAAGGTTGAAAAAACTCGATTCAACGATCCTCGCTGGTTTTCGAGAGAAACGAAGCGAGATTTGACTCAACGCGGCGCGATTTTTGAAGCATAGAGATGGAAAAAAGCTCGATCGTTCGATCGAGCTTTTGCGCTAAAGGTTCAAATATTCCGCAGGTCCTAACACCGAAATATAGGGATCACCAAAATAACGACAAGCGGTTTCTTGAGCGGCTTCCGCGGTGATATTGAGAATGGATTCTTGGAACCGAGTATCAAACTCAACACCCAAACCCAATGTTTCATACCAACCGAAGATCTGCGCCAATTGTGAATTGGTTTGTTTGCCTAAAGCATATTGTCCGAGTAGCTTATTTTTGGCAGTTTGAAGTTCTTGATCGCTCAACGGTGCGTTACACAGTCGATCGACTTCAGTTTTGAGTCCTGAAAGCGCGATCGCAGTATTTCCCGGAGCCGTGCCCATGTAAGTGACAAAGTAGGATGTGCCTAATCGAGTGGGATAAAATGCTGACACTTCATAAGCGAGTCCCCGTTTCTCGCGCAGTTCGACAAACAGCCGACTCGACAAACCATTGCCTAAATAAGTGTTCAATAATTTGAGTGCGGCGTAGTCTGGCATGGTCTCGGTCTGAATCGAAGGCGCAAGATAGCCGAGAATGACGATCGATTGCTGAGTGTCTTGGGGAACGGTGCTTTGAGTTGGCTTTGAATCGACGATCGGCAAGTTCAAATTCACCAATGGAATAGAAGGCGCTTGCCAATCTCCTAAAATTTCTTCAACCTGCGCGATCGCTTGTTCGGGTGTAATCCGACCGGCAATGCTAATCGTTAAATTATCGGGGCGAAAGTGCGTTTTGTAGTAGGTTTGCAGGTCTTCCCGCGTTAATTGGGAGACTGTTTCTTCTGTTCCTAATCCCGAAAGCGCATATGGATGATCGCCGTACATGATCTGGCGCAAGCGATCGAATGCAACGGTAAACGGTTGTTCCTGCTGCGATCGAATCGCTTGTAAAGTCAATTTGCGCTCAAGTTCAACTTCTGATTCTGGGAACGTTGCCGATCGTAAAAGCTCTCCCGCCAAAATTAGCATTTCGGCAAAATCAGCGGACACGGTTTTGATGCTAAGTAAAAAATAGTCCGAAGCAGCATCTGTGTTTAAACTCGCTCCGATCGATTCCACCCGTTCTGCAATTTCTAACGAAGAATGATTTTCGGTTCCTTTGGTCATCACTGAGGCGACAAGATGAGACAGACCCGCTTTGTCATTCGTCTCCCAACGGTTTCCAGCTTTGAAAAACAGGCGCGCGGCAATAATATCAGCAGACGGATTTTCGGTGACAAGCACCGTAATGCCATTGGTTAAAACAGTATGATGAATCGTTCGGTTGTGAGGCAAGGCAATAGTTGAGGTCACGATCGTTCTAAAAATTACATTCGTTGATTCTAGCAATCTGCGCTACATCGGTCTGTGCTACATCGGTCTGTGCTACATCGGTTTGACGACGATCGCAGCGTAGTGATACGGCGAAAGATAATGACTGGCTAAATCGCGTAGATCTTCAGCGCTAAAGGAGCGAATCCAATGCGGATACGCGATCGCAGCCTCAATTTGTGCTAGCGAATGATAGTAGCCATATAGTCCGGCAAGCTGTCCCGGTGTCTCGGTTGAGAAAGCATAATCGTTGCAGAGCAGGCGTTTTGCGCGATCGAGTTCCGCTGGCGAAATCGGGGTCGTCATCAAGAGAGACAAACGATCGCAGATCAACGCTTCGACGCGCTCCAAATCTTCAGCATCAAGCCAAACGGCGATCGTGAATAAACTAGAGTCCCGTTGCAGCGAGAAACTACAGTCGATATCCTGCACCAATTGGCGTTCTTCTCGGAGTTCCTGAACGAAACGCGAAGTTCGTCCGGCTCCCAAAACGGCTGAAATCAAATCAAGTCCGCAGGCAGCTTTGAGCGGATCTTGCTGATTCGATCGCTCAAACCGTTTCCACGGCAGTGGATCATCCTGAGCAGGGACATTCAGCGGCTCTACACCGGGGGCCATCCAAGCCATCAACAATCGAGCTTGTTCGAGTCTTGGAAGGTGCAATTC
>DATJEM010000487.1:0-3856 GCA_035496615.1 Leptolyngbya sp. | reverse complement strand
GCAATTTATCTTACCGGGAATGGTGGCACTGTCGTCGATGGTGATCAGTTTTGGGGGGACAACTTTTTCGATTTGCGGCGATCGCTTATTCACCAATACGTTTGAAGAAATTTTGCTTGTACCTGTTCATCCATTGGCGATCCATCTGGGCAAAATGGCAGCGGGAATTGTGCGCGGCTTGCTGACGGCTGGATCGGTGATTCTAGTCGCAATCTTATTTACAGGAAAAATCTGGAGTTTTCTTAATCCACTATTCTTACTTGTTTTAATTCTAAATTGTGCTGTGTTTGCGGCTTTAGGAGTGATCATCGGATTGAATGTAAAGTCATTAGAAGGCGTTGGGATTTATAATAATTTTGTAATTGTCCCGATGTCATTTTTAGGTGGAACCTTTTTCGATGCTTCGGCGTTGCCAGTATTTCTAAAAGCGATCGTGTACCTATTGCCGCTTACATACACAAGCTTAGGATTGAGAGCGGCGGCATACTTACCGATCGCTCAATTTCCCTGGTTTGTGATTCCGGTACTTTTGATGATGGCGATCGCGCTTTCTGCCGTGGGAGCGTATCAATTCTCACATTTACAAGATTGAGTTCTTAAACTTCTGTAAATCACTATTTCGCTCTATTACTTTCATGACGAGATCGAGCGTAAAGGCTCTATGGCTTTGATAGAAAAGTCTAGACTTAAAATACGTTGCGAGGCTGAACAATGGAAGTAATAGAGCTCCTCCGAAGATATGAACGCGGCGATCGACACTTTGCAGGCGTTGATTTGAGCAATGCCGACTTGAGCAACGTCACGCTCGTCGATATCAATCTCGAAAATGCGAATCTCACAGGCGCAAATTTAACGCGATCGTTCTTGATGAAAGCGAATCTTAGCGGCGCATTGCTCAATCGAGCAAACTTTCGATTTGTCAAACTGAGCGAAGGTAACTTAGCCGATACTGATTTGACGAAAGCGTACTTAGAGGGCGCATTTTTGGTGAAGTCGAACTTTAAGCGATCGCGCCTCAGCGGAGCCAACCTCAGCCATGCCAACCTACGCGGCGCAGATTTAGAATACGCCAATCTCTGCGGCGCAAAAATGCCAGGCGCAAATCTTCGCAATGCCAATCTCAATAGTGCAAATCTAAATTGGACGAATTTGCAAGGCGCACGACTCAGCGGAGCCGCGCTGCACAACGCCAATTTAAGCGAAACAGATTTCTCTGAAGCGTTTCTCAACGGGGTCGATCTGCAAGGCGTTGACCTCAGCCGCATCAATCTCAGAGCGGCAATTCTTAGCGGCGCAAATCTGGCAGGTGCGACTTTATCGGCTAAGAATCTCCATGAGGTACGTCTACATGGCGCAGATTTGACAGGAGCGACTTTGGTTGAGGCAGATTTAGAATCAGCCTTTTTGCACAGTGCCGATTTGCAAAGACAAAATTTGAGTCGGGCGAATTCAACCCAGTCACACAGTTCTAATTCCCGGACTGCAAGGTCTTAATCCTGGATTGGCTTCTGAGCGCTCAAGTAAAAAGAATAGCCCAAATTCGGATCATCTCCCAATCCGATTGAGTGAATCAACTCTAATCGACTAAACCGAGCGGTTGCAAAGCTCATCGGCATCGGAGAAACTGCTTTTTGTTCGACCACGATGAAACCTTGATCGCTCAGTTGCGTTACCAATTCGCTCGGCACATACTCATATTGATGCTCTGGATGAATAAAGCCTTGCCGAACTTGTAGTCTGGTAATCTGCCGATTTGGAGTATCTAAACAGAAATATCCACCCGGTTTCAGCACTCGGTAAGATTCTTTCATCACCAGATCTACGTCTATGCGGCTGATATGTTCGATACTCTGTCCAGACCACACAAAATCAAACATATTGTCCGCAAACATCGAAAGATCAGTCATTGAAATGTAATGATAATCAATCTGTGTGCCTTCCGGCGTTGTATGACGCTCGATCATCACGGCATCGGATTGACAGAATCGAGCCTCGATCGGTAAATCCACAATATCAATTTGTGTCGGTCGATGCGGGTAGCCCATCGTGAGTAAACTTCCGCGTAGCTCACGACCCGAAGCACCCCCCAGATCTAAGATTCGCTGGGCAGAAGGTAGCTCATTTTGAACTAAGTTTAGTCGCGCTAGATGATGCGAAAAGTTTGCCTGTGTGTGAAAGAGTTTTTGTTCCCAACTCGCCGGAATCATGAGAAAAGAGAATAGTAAACCAAGATGCGAAACTTTGGCTTGATCTAGCAGCGCTACATAAAAATCAATGTCAGACTGTTGATCGCTCTTTCTCAAAAAATACCGATAGAGATGTTCGACATAGCTTTGATTGCTGTTTTCTTGCTCGATCGCGCAAGCAATCCAATGCTGTGCCAAAAACTGCAAAGCTAACCATAAATCTTTGGGATAGTAACGCAAGTATCGAATGATTTTTGAGAGTTTAGCTTGCGTTTGCGGATTCATGAATCAGACGTTTCCTATTTTAGAGAATATGATTCACTAAGATACGATAAGTGAGGGCGCGATCGCTTTTCGAGAAAGCGATTACAAAAAGGCGTATTCCTGCAAGAGAACCGCCTCTATTGAAAGCTTCTCATCAACCAGAAACGCTGGCAGTGGAAATAGACTGACGGTATTCTTCAACGATCGCTCTAAATTGGTCGCCTTCGATCGTTTCTTGGTCAATCAACACATCGACTAAGCGATCGACGAGGGGACGATTATCTCGCAACAGCCGCCGCGCTTCGGCATAGCAATATTTTGCGATCTCACGCACTTTTTGATCAATCTTGCTTGCGAGTTCTTCAGAATGCTCTGATCGCGGCATCATGTTCCGACCCAAGAATACCTCGTCATTCGCACTTTCAAGCGCAACCGGACCCAAATCGGACATCCCAAACATGGTCACCATTTGGCGGGCAATCTGCGTCACTTTGCCAATATCGCTAGCTGCCCCTGCATCGATCGCATCTTCCCCAAACACTTCCGCTTCAACCGCTCGACCCCCCAGAATCACTTTGATCCGATCGAGCATCCACGCGCGGGTGTAGAGTCCGCTATCGATCGTTTCTTCGTTCGGCACAGTTTGAGAGAAGCCCTCAATCCCGCCGGAACGAGGAATAATGGTGACTTTGTTGAGCGGATCAGCGTTGTCTAACAGTGTTGTCAGGAGTGCATGACCGATTTCGTGATACGCAGTCATGCGCTTGCGGGTAGAATCGAGCAGCGGATTTTTGGCAAGTCCAATCGAGACTCGATCGATCGCGTCATCGATTTCCAACATCGTGACCGCATCTTTGCGTCGTCTTGCGGTGAGAATTGCGGCTTCATTTAATAGGTTCGACAACTCAGCCCCGGAAAATCCTGGCGTTTGACGGGCAATCTTTTCGAGATCGACTTCTTTAGCCAGCTTCTTGTTTCGGGCATGAACTTCGAGAATTTTGAGGCGACCTTTACGATCGGGCAAATCGACTGAAATCTGTCGATCGAACCGACCGGGACGCAAGAGTGCAGAGTCTAAGACATCCGGGCGGTTTGTTGCTGCAATCACAATAATCCCAGCATTACCTTCAAACCCGTCCATTTCGGTTAAAAGTTGGTTCAGAGTTTGTTCGCGCTCGTCGTTACCGCCGCCGATTCCCGTGCCCCGCTGTCGTCCAACCGCATCAATTTCATCGATAAAGACAATACAAGGAGCGTTCTCTTTCGCTTTTTTGAACAAGTCACGAACGCGAGAAGCACCGACCCCAACGAACATTTCAACGAATTCGGAACCAGAGATCGAGAAAAATGGAACTCCTGCTTCGCCAGCGATCGCTTTCGCTAATAAAGTCTTTCCGGTTCCAGGT
>DATJEM010000486.1:0-5850 GCA_035496615.1 Leptolyngbya sp. | reverse complement strand
TGCATCTGCTTTACTTATCTTAGTCTTTCGCACTCAAACTCCGTAAAATTCTCGCAAAACTCCCCTCTTTTGGTTTATCTGAACTGTTCGTTCATTCTTTAGAATAAGAAAAGACGTTAAAAAATGTTAAGCGATGCAGAGCGAATTGACCCGAAAGAAAATTGTCGTTGTCGGGGCAGGAATTGGAGGACTAACCGCAGCGGCGTTGCTCGCTCATCGTGGCTATGAAGTTCTGACATTAGATCAAGCGCTTGTGCCGGGTGGATGTGCTTCAACTTTTAGACGACAGGGTTTTACTTTTGATGTTGGGGCAACTCAAGTTGCAGGGTTAGAGCCAGGGGGAATTCATCATCGAATTTTTTCGGAACTTGCGATCGATCTGCCTGCTGCCACCTTTTGCGATCCTGCCTGTGCCGTTTTTCTCCCCGGTGAAACAGAGCCGATTCGAGTGTGGCGCGATCCAGAACAATGGAAAGCCGAACGTCAGCGCCAGTTTCCCGGCAGCGAACCATTTTGGCAATTACTCAAAGATTTATTTCGCCGCAGTTGGGCATTTCAGTCTCGTGATCCGGTTCTACCGCCTCGCAGCGGGTGGGATTTGTGGCAACTGACCAAAGCCGTTCGCCCCGATACGCTGCTAACGGTGCCGCATACCTTTTCGACGGTTGGCGATGCGCTTCGGGGTTACGGATTGGCAGACGATCGCCGACTTCGCACCTTTCTCGATTTGCAGCTTAAACTCTATTCGCAAGTTGATGCTGATGAAACCGCACTTTTGTATGCCGCAACCGCCCTCAGCGTTTCTCAAGCGCCCCAGGGATTATTCCACCTTCAAGGCAGTATGCAGGTTTTGAGCGATCGTTTAGTCGAATCTCTTGAACGCGATCGCGGCAAATTATTGATGCGCCACACGATCGAGAAAATTCATACCGCATCTGGCAAAACAACAGGTGTGACCATTCGGAATCAAAAAACAGGCGACGCTTGGATCGAGCCTGCCAATCACGTTGTTGCAAATGTGACGGTGCAAAATTTGGTTGAACTGTTGGGAGACGCTGCCCCAAATGGCTATCAGCGACGAGTCGATAAACTGCCGCCTTCATCCGGTGCATTTGTGATTTATTTGGGAGTCGATCGCGCTGCAATTCCTATAGATTGTCCGCCTCATCTACAATTTCTCTACGATTACGATGGCGCGATCGGAGAAAACAATTCGCTGTTTGTCTCGGTCAGCCACGCAGGAGACGGACGCGCCCCCAGCGGAAAGGCGACGATCGTGGCTTCATCTTTCACCGATACAAGAGCTTGGAAGACTTCGGACGACTACGAGAGTATGAAACAGCAATATGCAGCAGCAGCGATCGAGAAATTAGGACAATATTTCAGGCTGAATTCGGACACGATCGTCTATCAAGAAGCCGCAACGCCCCGAACTTTTGAGCGATTTACAGCAAGAGCAGATGGCATTGTCGGCGGCATTGGTCAGCGGGTTCCAACGTTTGGACCCTTTGGCTTTGCAAATCGGACTCCGATCGAAAACCTTTGGCTTGTGGGAGATTCGACGCATCCGGGTGAGGGAACCGCAGGGGTGAGCTATTCTGCATTGACCGCTGTGCGGCAAATTGAAGCATTAGCGTAAGTTTCGTTGCCAGAGCGGAATGAGCGTTTGGGCTTGCTCGTGGGCGCTTGTGCCGAGGGGAATTCTTTGGGCGATCGCGATTGCTCCTGCGGGATCAGCGCTTGCCTGCGACATTGCCGTTTGCAGAAGCTGCTGGCTCCACTGCTCGATCAGCGCCTGTGCTTCTTTTCGCATCGGACTTGCGATCGCGACACTATCAGCTTTACGAATTGCATCTATTACCGCATCGACCGTTCCTCCATTGGCGGCGGTTCTCGCTTCCTGCAAAATCTGCTGGGCTGAGTCATTCTCTTGAATTCGCTGCTGAACGAGCGGATCGGTCGGCGGTGAAGGTGCAGGACTGGGTTCGGCTAAAGCCCGGTCTCGATCGCGGATATCTTGAAGCTGACGAGCGTATTGATTCCGTTTGTCGGCGGCTTCTCCTCCTAAAGCGCGGCGCGACGAAATTCGGTTGAGCATCTCGATCGCCTGCTGCAATGAATTGGCATCGCCTCGATTAGCAACCTGATCTGCTTGATCAATTAAGGGACGGTCTTCTCTGGTTTGAACATCAGTCGTCAACTGATTGACCAAATCTCGTGCTTCTTTTGATTTGGGATTGGAGCTTGGGATTTGAGAAGCGGTGTCGATCGCGGCTTGAATGTCTTCCGGTCGGCTCGACTGTGCCAATTGACGGGCGCGATTGAGTTGATCAACGTCGCCTTTTTCGGACTGCCACCGAGCGATCAAATTCTGAGCTTTGTTGTAGTAGGGGCGATCGGCTCCGACTTTTTGAGCTTGAGCGATCGCGACATCATAATCTTCCGGCGATCCGTTCCAAGCTCTGCCTGCCGCATTCGCTAACGTTTCAAAATCTTCGACTTCTTTTTGCAGATTGGCAGCGGTCGGAATTTGTTTGATCACATCCAGCGCAGTCGTTAGATCGCGTCGATCGAGGGCTGCATTTGCAAGCCCCAGCATTTTCTGACCGACCGTTACCACCACTTCTTGTGCGCCCTGATAAACGTAACTTTGTGGATTGATGCTAGAAACGAGTTTCAGCGCTTCTTGGAGATTCTGCAATCCGCCTGATTCGATCAGATACTTGGCTTTGGTGATTTTGGAAATGTCATCGCGGGTTGCCGTAATTTTGCCGCTGAGTTCTTGGTACTTCGTGGTTTGCCAGAAAGTGTTATCGATCGACAGCAAGCGTCCCGCTTCGGTCAATGCCAAACGCCAATTTTGCTTTCGCAGCGCGTCTTCTGACTTGCGGTAAAGCGATTCTGCCGCAGCCCAAATCTCTCTCCAGCGCTTAATTTTTCCTTCGACTTGAGTGTAAGCACTGCCGATTTTAGGAACTTTGTTTGCGGTTTTGATCGCTTCATCAAGTCTCCCGGCTTGAAATGCCTCTTCACCCAAATCGAGAATTTCTTGTGCCCAGAGTTCGATCAGTCGCTTGACTTCTTCGTGCAGCGGGTGGTCGGGTGGCAAGGTTTTGACGAGATCGATCGCTTCAAGTAAGTCCTTCGTCGTGCGCTTATTGGCGGCAATTTCAGCACAGTGCAATCTAAGAGAGGCGGAGGCGAGTGGCCAAAAAATTGAGGGGCAGTTTGGCACGGCTGGCAGTTTGAATAAAAACGCCAAAGACAAGGCGGTCGCGCTTCCAGTCACGACAAGAGATAGCGCAATCATCGCTCGCCAATCGGTCGTCAGCCACTGACTAGTTTTGTGAAAGCGATTCAGCAGGGTCGATCGCGCCGATGCCGTTGGGCGAGAACGGTCTTCAACCACTTGAGCAGATTGCTTCCCCGCCGGAGCGCGCTCAACGGCTCGACGAGCCTGGGACGGTTTACGGTTCCGACGATTGGGAATGCCGCGATCTCTGGTCATAACTGCGTGTGAAACTGCAATAGAGTACGATCGGGGATCGCTATAGAAGCCATCGTACTCCCAATCTGGGAAAAGACTACTCCAACTTCCGTGAGTTAATCATCTTTTCACCAAATTTTCAAGGTATCGGGATTCTAGCCTGCTTTACAGGCAGTTTCTTCTTAAAGCCAACCGATCTTGAAAAACTTTATTGAAATCGGTGAAAAAGTTGTTAATACAAATGTTCCGAAAAAAAGATAAACAAATTTACTAGACGTGCGCCTGAATCCGTGATACAAGTGTTCTAAAATCTCTAGTTATTTTCTGTCTTTACAGGAGTTTATGGAACCTCTTACCGAAGCCCAACAACAACTCTACGATTGGCTAGTCGCCTATATCCGCGATCGCCAACACGCTCCTTCGATTCGGCAAATGATGACCGCGATGAATCTCAAGTCTCCGGCTCCTGTCCAAAGCCGCTTGGAGCATCTCCGCAACAAAGGCTACATTGCTTGGACAGAAGGACAAGCCCGCACGATTCGGATTATGAACTCAATGCCGCAGGGTGTACCGATCCGGGGCGCGATCGCGGCAACGAGTTTGGTTGAGACGTTCCCGGATGTCGAAGTGGAATATCTCGATTTGTCCAATCTGCTGCTAAAACCGAATCATTTTGCGCTGAAAGTTCGAGGTCACAGCATGATCGATGCTTTGATCGATGATGGCGACATTGTGATTTTGCAGCCTGTGAACGATGCCAGAACCTTGAAAAATGAAACGATCGTGGCAGCACATCATCAAGGCAAAACGACGCTGAAATACTTTGAGCGCAAGGGAAATAAGGTCAGCCTCAAGCCTGGAAATCCTAACCGTGAATTGTATCCAATGACCGAAGTTCCCGCCTCGGAAGTCGAGATTCAGGGGGTTCTCGTTGGTGTTTGGCGCGGTTACGGCAAAATTTAGGCGCGATCGCTGGACATCCAGACCAGTGTGCTGAATGTCCAGTGCTGATCGCAGTTCATTCGATCGACAAAACTCGCCCTGATCGATACGCTCTAATTCCATCCGCCAATCGAATCAACAACTGCCCTTCTGGATCGATTCCCGCTGCTGCTCCTGCGAGTTTCTCGCCCGCAGACTCAAACACGATCGCTCGTCCAAATAGTGCATCTCGCACCTGAATTTCTGGGAGAAGTTCTGCAAAGGGTCGATCGCACAATCGAAGCAAGCAACTTCGTAACTGCTCTAACAGAGCCTGCTCATGCGGAACCTGATCCGAGATTTGCCGCAGGCTGATTGGATTGCCGATCGATGGAACGGTTTCGCGGTTCAAGCCGATTCCCACTATGACTTGAGCTTTTTCCCCACGAATGCGAGATTCACATAAGATTCCTGCTAGCTTTCGATCGTCTACAAAAACATCATTTGTCCACTTCAAGCGCAGCCTGCCCCGTAGATCGGGTGAAAGAGTTTCGATCGCATCAATCACAGCCAGTCCCGCAATCAAACTGAAGCCGGACAATTGAGCCGCTGAAAGGTCTAACACAAAACTTGCGGTCAGCGTTCCAGGCAGAGAAACCCAAGTGCGATCGAACTGCCCTCGCCCTGCGGTTTGATTTCGGGTAAACACAACATCGCCATGCTGCAATTGAGAAAGCCGTTGGAGTGCCCAAGTATTTGTGCTTTCACAGGTTTCTAGAACCGTTAGCCAGGTTGGTTTCTCAACAGTCATCGTTTCCGACTGGCTCTGGCTTTTTTCGCTTTGGGTTCCGCAACGACAGCGCTCCCTGTTGCCTGCTGCAAACTTGCCGCTTGTGCGAGGAGCGAATCGGCAAACGCGATCGCTGCCGCTTCGGTTGTGCCATTTTCAGATGATCCAACCTGACCGCTGGCGAGTTGTGCCAGTTCTTGACGGCGCTGGTCTCGATCGAGCGAATTGACTTGAACGATCGTTCTTAAATCCGCGCTGGCTCCATTCCCATTTTTTGAGTCGTTGTCTAATTCGATCACTTGCTTGGCAACATTGAAATGCTGATCTGCCATGGCTGCCACGATCGGCTGGTGCGTCACACACAAAACCTGATGATGCCGACCGAGTTGATAAAGCTTCTCCGCGATCGCTTGCGCGACTCGACCCGATACGCCCACATCGATTTCATCAAACACTAATGTTTCAGCAGCATCGACTTGAGAGAAACAAGCTTGCAGCGCCAGCAGAAATCGGCTCATTTCTCCACCAGATGCAATCTCAGTCAGCGGTTGCAGCGGTTCGCCTGGGTTCGGGCTGAAAAGATAAGTGATGCGATCGCTGCCCGATGCGGTCGGTGAGATGGGCGTAATGCCAACTTGAAACTGCACCTTTT
>DATJEM010000485.1:0-9217 GCA_035496615.1 Leptolyngbya sp. | reverse complement strand
GATCGGGTTTATTTTTACGCTCGGTGCTGCGATCGGCTTTGTGGTTGGAACGGTGATCGTTTATCAAATTCTCTACACTGATGTTGCGGATCACTTAGCGGAGTATGCAACCTTGAAAGCAATGGGATACAAGAACCGCTATCTATTATCAGTGGTGTTTCAAGAAGCATTAATCTTATCAGTGATGGGATACATTCCCGGTTACATCCTTTGTATTGGGCTGTATCATCTCACTCGCAATGCAACTTCATTACCGTTAGCAATGACCCTATCACGCGGCATTATTGTGTTGTGCCTCACGGTTTTGATGTGTGTGATCTCTGGTGCGATCGCAGTTCGTAAAGTTCAACAAGCTGATCCGGCTGATATCTTCTAACCTATTTTTTAGTCATGGCAAACGATTCGATCATTGATATTCAGAGCGTCAATCATTACTATGGCTCTGGACGATTGCGGAAGCAAGTTTTGTTTGAAGTCAGTGCCGCGATCGCACCAGGTGAAGTCGTGATTATGACTGGACCTTCTGGCTCCGGAAAAACAACGTTGCTCACCTTAATTGGCGCGCTTCGATCGACTCAAGACGGCAGCATGAGAGTGTTAGGACATCAACTGATGAATGCTCCAGAACGTGAGCTAGTTGAACTCAGACGCAGCATTGGTTATATTTTTCAGGCGCATAATCTACTCAATTCTCTCACCGCCCGCCAAAACGTAGAGATGTCGATCGAGCTTCATGCCGAAATTCCCCGCGAGCAGTCCCGCGAAATGGCAGAGTCAATCTTGGCAGCCGTTGGCTTAGATGAATGGATCAATCAATATCCGAATGAGCTATCCGGCGGACAGAAGCAAAGAGTGGCGATCGCGCGGGCGTTGGCGTGTAATCCCAAAATTGTGTTGGCAGATGAACCAACTGCGGCACTCGATAAAAAATCCGGTCGCGATGTGGTGGAGATTATGCAAAATCTAGCGAAAAAACAAGGATCTGCAATTTTATTGGTCACGCATGACAATCGAATTTTGGACATCGCCGATCGCATCATCAACATGGAGGACGGACGATTAACCTCGGTAGAAGGCACGCTAGCTTGAAGGTTGAGAATCGTTTGGCTGCAAAACTGCTAAATCCTTAAATCAACATCGCGTAATTTCCAGCCGCGCCCTTTTGATTCTGAATACCGAGTAGCCAGAAATGATCAATTTCCTTTCTTTGAATTCCGTCCTAGGTGAGAATTGCGATCTCCTCTGAAATCACTTCCGTGAAAGAACAGCGTTTTTGCTCGTAACGCGCAAAAAACCATTGCTAGCTGTAGCCGACTGCATCATCAAAACTGCATCATCAAAAAGGTAGACAAGCGACTGACCTCATTAGAGGTAGCACGACTCGAATCCTCCGATCGCACGATAGATTCAGAGAAACAGGTTTATTCGGTATAGTTTTAGTGATGTTGATGAATCCAGAACTGAGATGATCGTAAATGCAACCCAAAACGGTTGGCAAATAATTTACCACCGTGCCCACGCCTTGCTTGCGGCTCAAATCGCTGGACAATGGCGCAAACAAGATTCCCCGCCTCGTTTGTATGAAACGGTTGCAGCAATCTCCCACCACGATGATCTAGAACGTGAATGGGAAGAAGATAACTTAAACAAAGCTGGCGCACCGAAAGATTTCACTCAAGATACCAACTCAGAAACCGACTATGACAGCTTGAGAAGACACATTGATGGCTCGCTCTATCGCGGTCGTTGGGTGGCGCTGCTCGTTTCGATTCATCTCCTGCGATTGAACTCCGCTAAACGCGGGACTTCGCCTGAAGCCGATGCGTTTTTAGACGAGCAAATCGAGAACCAAAAACGCTGGCGCAAAGAATTGGACATCTCGGAAGACGATGCCAGCAAAGCTTACGATTTTCTGCAATGGTGCGATCGATGCTCTTTAATCCTTTGTCAACAAGAACTTCCCGCTGACGAACGCCGCCTCGAAATTAGCAAAGCTCACGACGGTCAAGACTACGAGATCAAACAGCTTGAAAACGGTCTGATTACCGTGATTCCCTGGTGCTTTGAACACGAAAAATTTACTGTCAATGTCGAAGCAACGGCGCTCTCTCAGCTAGAATTCAAGGACAATGCGAGTTTAACCGAGGCACTTAAGACCTCGCCCCGCAAGCTTTTAGAATGGACGTTTGTAAAAGATGCCGCCTGAAATTGATCAACTGCTCGAAACGCAATCCGTTCATGCACTCCCGGAATTGATGCGGGCGATCGCCGACTATCTCAACAGCGATCGCTGCTTTCTCTATCTTCGAGACCCAAACACTCGTCTCGGTCGCGTTCCATTCTGCTGGACTCGGAGCAGTGACATTCCGACGGTCTACGACGAAAATTGGAAGCCCGAACCCGAATCCCTCCCCGATGAAGATCCCATGTTTGCCGCAGCCCTCATGACCCAACCCTCCATCTTTGTTGAAGATGTTGAAACGGCGGGATCTGAGGTGTTGAACTCAGAATTTGAGCGAGAGAACTTTGGGCATCGGGCATTGATTCATGGTCATGTTTGTTATAACAATCAGCTTTGGGGGGTGTTGCAGCCCTGCATGATGAATCAACCGCGTCATTGGACAGCCGAAGCGCGATCGACCTTTAATCAAATTGTGCAGAAAATTACGCCGATCGTCGTCCAGTACGTCGAGCAACAGGACAAAAATCCCCCACAAGAATGAGGTATGGGGCGACAGAAGTAGTGTTTATTACAGTGTGATACCGTCGAACGCCTCTGTCTATTTCAGGTGGATTGCATGAACCATTCTCCTTTTATCCAATCCCGTACTGTCGATCGCATTCTTGTAGTAGATGACACCCCTGATAATTGCCTTTTGATTCAAGCGATCTTGCAAGACGAAGGTTATCAGGTGGAACTCGCAGACAGCGGCAAAGCAGCGTTACGTATCATTGAGCAGTCGCCGCCTGATTTGGTGCTGCTCGACGTGATGATGCCGGGAATGGATGGCTACGAAGTCACGCGCCGTATTCGAGCGAACGCTGCTCTCCCGTTTATGCCAATTTTGCTCACCACTGCTTATGATCAGCCTAGCGTGGCTCAAGGTTTAGACACAGGCGCTGATGATTTCATTCGTAAACCTGTTCATTTTGATGAGCTATTGGCGAGAGTCCGCGCCTTGCTTCGGTTGAAACATAGTGTTGACGAACGGGATCAGATTGCCCGCCAGCGAGAAGATTTTGTTTCGCGTCTCACGCATGATTTGAGAACGCCGCTGGTTGCCGCCGATCGGATGCTAAATCTAATGTCGCAAGGTGCGCTGGGTGAGCTTTCTGATGATGTTTTAGATGCGATCTCAACGATGATCCGCAGCAATTCAAATCTGCTCACGATGGTCAATACTTTATTGGAAGTCTATCGCTATGAGGCAGGGCGAAAGACGCTCATTTTTTCGCCTGTGAATTTGATCGAACTCGCTCAGGAAGTGGTTAAAGAACTTTCCCCGTTGGCGATCGATAAACATCTAACCCTAAGTCTAGAGTTTGATCAAGCTGAAACGTTTATGGCGAAAGGCGATCGCTTAGAGCTTTACCGCGTGATGACGAATTTGATCGGCAATGCGATTAAATTTACGGATGAAGGCGCTATCACTGTTCGCCTGACGAAAGTAGCAACAGGATTAGTCCCCGCGATCAAGTTTGAAGTGCAAGATACGGGAGCCGGGATTTCGGACAGCGATCGCGCGACTTTATTTGAAAGCTTCAATCCTGGAAAACACAAGCGATCCGGGAGCGGTTTGGGGTTACACCTGACGCGTCGAATTGTGGAAGCTCACAACGGTAGGATTAATGTGACAACGGAAATGAACAAAGGCAGCACCTTTACGGTTTATTTGCCAACGCACTAATCACGCACTAATCACGCACTAATCAATGGCTCCAAACGATCGCAAAATTCCCGTGTGGGGTTTGGCGATTGGAAAGTTAAAGCTTTCCGATTTGCTGGTTTTTAGCTTCAGCGAGATTAAGGCTTCCGCAAATTTCACCGCAGCACTCACGCCGTCAATCACCGGAACATTCAATTCCTGAGTCAGTTGCATTGCCAAATTTGCCATACCCCCACAGCCCAGCACGATCGCGCCAGCGTGGTCGTGTTCGATCGCTTTGTAGCATTCCTCTAAGATTGCCGTTTGTGCATGTGCATCCGTTTCTAAGCTCAATACCGGAAGATTGATCGTGCGAATATTTCGGCAAAATTGGTTCATGCCATAGCGATCGACTAAATGTTGAGCAATGATCCGAGTTCGCGCCAGCGTGGTGACGATCGAAAACTCCAGCGACAACAGCACAGCCGTGTGCATTGCTGCTTCTGCGATCCCAATCACTGGACCTCTCGCCAATTCTCGCGCTGCATACAGTCCAGGATCACCAAAGCAAGCAATCACATAGCCATCGATTCCTTGGGCTTCACCTTTGCGAATTTCATCCAAGACCCCGACGATGCTCAAAGCTTCATCACAAAATCCCTCGATCGAAGCAGGTCCCATGTCAGGATTCACCGCAATGATTTCTGTGCCTGAATTTGCGGCTGATCGTGCTGTCACCCCGATCAACTCAGTCATGCTCACCGTGGTGTTTGGATTGATTACTTTAATTTTCATAGTTCTAGATTAAAGGCTTTGCTCAACGGAAAAACGGCGATCGAGCTTTCAATGAATCCACTAAGCCAGCATTGCCGCTCATGGCTACTCGTGCGTTCAACGCCGATTCAATTCCATCTAGATGAGCTAACACCGCTTGCACTGCTGCTGCTCCATCTCCCGCTGCAATATGGTCCAAAATCTCGCTATGTTCATCTTTGGTACAGATGGGCATTCCTTCAACTTTGTAGAAGAAAGCTAATGAGGTTTGGGGAATCAATGCTTTGAGAAATCGGGCGAGATACTTGTTCTCCGATAGATCTGCAAGCTGCATATGAAATTCAGCCGACAATCGAGTCAAGCGCGGTATATCTTTTTGCTCACAGGCGAACCGTTCTTCTTTGACTAGCGATCGCAGCGTTGCAATTTGCGTTTGCGTGATGGTTTGCGTCACTTCTTCAATGATCGCGGATTCAGTTAATCGCCACGCCGCATAAATTTGCTTTGCCTGCTCTAGAGTCAAACTTGCGACAAATGCCCCTCGATTCGGCTCTAGCTTGATCAATTGATCATGGGAAAGCCGGATTAAGACTTGTCGAATGATCGTGCGGCTGACACCGTAATGCTCTGCTAAAAGGTTTTCTCCAAGCTTCGTCTCTGGTGGCAAGCGACGCTCTAGGATTGAATCAAAAAGTTCAGTATAGATGAGTTCTTCTGTTGATTTGGGTGGTGCAACAGAGGATTGAGAAGGGGGCATAAGTTCAAGGAGGGTATGCGATCGTGAAATGCTCAAATCAAGAAGCAACCTGCACAATTTTGAGACGTAGCTTTTGAGTCGTAGATTTTGAGGCGTAGATTTTGAGTCATAGAAAGGTTAAGAACAAACCGCTTGGCTCAAACACTCTCCAATAATGTTGTATCACGGCAAGTCTGAGAAGTGGCACCCAATTTGCAAGACATGGAGACTTTGATCGATCGCGCTTTGGAACGAAAGCAAGTCTCAAGATCCCGACAAAAATCTGAATCTTTTCAGCCGAGTGTATCTAGTAACACTGTTTTATTCCGATGAATTGAGTACAAGAATTGTATACAAATTTTGCCAGTCGCAAGATTGATGAAAGTGACAAAAAGACAAGCAAGCTACATTCGTCTTCTGAAAGAGCCTTTACACTTCTCGTCAAGTGATTTTATCTAGCTAGAGTGATTTTACCCAGTAGATTGTCCCAAAAGCGGCAATTCAACACCGCTTTACCGCTCTGATACAAAGAGGAAACCATGACTGTCAACTCTGGGCGTGTCTCCAACACACACAATGATAATTCAGCGATCGTGACTGATATTCAGCAAGCCTTAGCCGGAGCCGCCGCCGGAGTCGAACTGCGCGATGTCAGCAAGAAATATGGCACTGTTACGGCAGTCGAGAACATCACGCTCAATATTCCCCCAGGTCAGTATTGTTGTTTGCTCGGACCGAGTGGCTGCGGCAAAACCACAGTCCTGCGAATGATTGCAGGTCACGAACAGATTACACATGGAGAAATTTACATTGGTGATCGGCGAGTCAATGATATTCCCGCTGCGAAACGCAGTACTTCGATGATGTTTCAAAGCTATGCGCTGTTCCCCCATAAAACCGTTTGGCAGAATGTGGAATTTGGGCTAAAGATGCAGAAAATATCGGATGCTGAACGCCGCGCACGGGTTGGAGATATCCTTGAAATGGTGGGATTGAGTTATACGAGCGATCGTAAACCCGCCCAACTCAGCGGCGGTCAACAGCAGCGAATCGCCCTCGCAAGAGCGTTAGTCACTCGCCCCCAAGTGCTGATGTTAGATGAACCCCTCAGCGCACTTGATGAAAATCTCCGAGTCAAGATGCGTATCGAACTTCGCAACATTCAAAAGCAGTTTGGACTGACCTTTATTCAGGTTACACACCATGTTGAAGAAGCCTTTTCGCTCTCTGATACTGTCGTTGTGATGAATCATGGACACATTGATCAAGTTGCCGAACCTCATGAGATCTTCAGCACTCCTGCCTCCCAGTTCGTCGCAAAGTTCATGGGCGATAACAACATTTTTACGGGCAAAGTCGTTCGATGTGCGCCTGATACCGATGGCAAGGACTTAGTAGAACTGGAAGTTGAAGGATTGGGATCGCTTTTGTCCAAAGGAAACGGGGTACAAGTCGGACAAATCGCGGCTTGTTCGGTACGTCCTGACCTGATGTTGATCGACACTCCTGTTTCATCCACTCCCGTTCCTTACGCCAACCGAGTTTCAGCCCGAATCACTGGAGTTGAAATGACCGGATATGTCACCCGAATTTCGCTGATGGCGGAAGCAACCGGACAGGAATTGCTCTACAAAGTGCGAACCGAAGATTGGAGTAAAGCCTCTCACACCGAGGGACAGGTTGTAACGCTGCGCTGGTCGGCTGAGAACTGTGTGTTTCTCGCTCACTAGGATTGCGTCTCGATCGATCGTTCCTGCTCACACAATCATTGTATTGAGGTCAATTGACGATGACTCAGATTAGTCGGCGAACCGTGATTCGGACAGGATTAGCAGCAGGCACAATGTTAGCAACCGCAAGCTGCAAGAAAGAAAGCGCAAGCACCGGTCCAACTGTGATCACAAACTCGCTCAAAGATGTGACGCTGCGGTTCATTGGGACAGGCGTATCGCAGATGAATGATGTGAAAGAGAAAGCTGAAAAAGACCTCGGATTCAAGCTGCAAATGCGGGCATTGAGTACCGAAGAGAACAATCAAATCGCGATTACTCAGCCGAAACAGTACGATATGTTTGATGGCGAGTATTTTAGCTTGCCGCTGGTGTTTCCATCGGGGAACCTACAGCCGATCGAAGTCAAGCGAATCAAAAACTGGGACAAGATCGTCCCATACTTCACAACGGGCAAGTTTGAACCAGGTTCGCGTGTGAATGATTCTCAAGGTACTGCACCGTTTAAGGTGATGTATGTCAAAGATAAAGATGCTAAAGAATTTTCAGCCACTCCGACCGATTGGGCAACGCTGATTCCGTTTCAGTACAATGCAGACACTTTGGGCTATCGTCCTGATCTGACAGGCAAAAAGATTGAATCTTGGGCAGAACTGTTAGATGGCAAGCTCAAAGGCAAAACGGCATTGCTAGATATTCCGTCGATCGGGATTATGGATGCTGCAATGGTGGTTGAAGCGGCTGGCATGATGAAGTTCGGAGATAAGGGCAACATGACCCGCGAAGAACTCGATAAAGTTTCCCAAATGCTAGTGCAGCTAAAGAAAGATGGACAGTTCCGTGCTTTCTGGAAGACTTTTGATGAATCTGTGAATTTGATGTCTTCGGGAGAAGTGGCGCTGCAATCGATGTGGTCGCCTGCGGTGACTGCGGTAAAGGCAAAAGGAATTAAGTGTACCTATGCACCGCTAAAAGAAGGCTATCGCGGTTGGGGGGGTGGAATTGGGATCTCGCGCAATCTATCGGGCGTTTCGTTAGATGCTGCCTACGAGTATCTCAACTGGATGTTAGATGGTTGGGTGGGCGCATTCTTGGCTCGTCAAGGATACTACAGTGCCACCCCTGAGACCGCTCGCACCGCAATGAAACCTGAAGAGTGGGACTACTGGTACGAAGGCAAACTCGCCGCGATCGACATTGTTGATCCGTTTGGCAAAAAGATCGATTCCAAAGGTGCTGTGCGTGATGGGGGTTCATTCAAAGAGCGGTTCTCAAACATTGTTTGCTGGAATTCGGTGATGAAAGAGCAAACCTATCTCGTCCAGAAATGGAATGAATTTGTTGCTGCATAACGAACCAGAGCGAACAATAAAATGTGTTGTTGAGAGCAACGCTATAGCTACATTTAGCTGATGATTTCAGAGCAAATTGTATTCGGAGAAACAAATGTCACACACAGAAGTTCAGCATACGAGCGATACTGTTTCAGCGACTCGTAGCAAGCTAATTTATGGCTTGAATGACAAACCTCCGCTTTTGAACACGCTGTTCATTGCTATCCAGCATGTGAGTGTGATCTTTGTTCCTAGTGTTGCGCCCCTGATTCTGATTGGTAAAGCGTTGAAATTAGATCCTGCTAGTACGAGCTATCTAGTCGGCATGACCTTGTTTGCTGCGGGAATTGCCACCTTTATTCAAGCAAAAAGGATCGGTCCATTTGGATCGGGATTACTCAGCATTCAAGGTCCGAGCTACGCTTTTTTAGCCCCCATTTTTGTAATCATTGATGAAGGCAACAAAGCGGGTCATCCACCGGAACAAACGCTGTCTCTGATTTTAGGACTGTGCTTTTTCGGCTCATTTATTCCGATCATTTTGAGCCGGTTTATTCATTTGATGCAGAAAGTTTTTACGCCTTTGGTGACTGGAACTGTTGTGACCTTGATTGGATTAACGCTGATCAAAATTGGTCTTTATCAAATGGCAGGCGGCGATGAAGCAAAAGCAGCAGGCAACTTTGGTAGCTTAGAGTATTGGGGTCCTTCTAGCTTAGTCTTTGCGATCGTTGTACTCTGTGGCGCAACCGGGAATCGATACCTCCGCATGGGATC
>DATJEM010000484.1:0-6523 GCA_035496615.1 Leptolyngbya sp. | reverse complement strand
ACTGTCCCAAAGTTAGAAACGCTGGGAATGTTGCACAATAGAAATAGTACTTTCGTTTCGAGATCGATCTCTGGAATTGCTTATGGTAGTTACGCTCGAAGTCTACTGCTCCCAATTTTGAATCAATTAGAAGCGATGGAGGAAATCTGTTTGAATCGATCGACCCTTTCACCCCGGTTGACTTATCCCACGATCGAAACCGCTCCCGATCTGCTTTGGCAAGCCGTCGAACTGGTTGCCCCGCTGGTACAGCAAATTAAATCCCCTGATCGTCTCCTTCAAGTGATTTAACAAACATCGGAGAGAAATCACGATCCCTTACCCTAGTCACAAGACAGGCTTTCTCTGTCTTTCTCCCATTTTTAGAACACATGGCAGAACATAGTTTCGTTCCCTCTCAAGCCGATTCCCATCAACCCCCTGATCAAGCACTGCCCGCTTCAGATGACAATCGGATGCAAACGACCGACGACTTGACCAAGCTTTTAAACATTCTGCCGACTCACCTGCGCGATCGCTTATTGCAACATCCTGATCTCGATCGCTTAGTCGAAGTTGTGATGGACTTAGGACGATTTCCCGAAGCGAGATTTCCCGGAAAAGCTGAATATTTGTCTGAAACGCCAATTACCAAAGAAGATCTGCAAGAAAGCACGACGAAAGTTGGCGATTTTGGCGGCGACAATCGCGCCGGAATTGAGAAAACGCTGCATCGCATTAGCGCCATTCGGAATCGACGCGGCGAAGTGATCGGTTTAACCTGCCGAGTTGGACGAGCGATCTTTGGCACGATCGGAATGATTCGCGATTTGGTCGAAAGTGGTCGATCGATTTTGATGTTGGGTCGTCCGGGAGTCGGAAAAACCACGGCACTGCGGGAGATCGCGCGAGTATTGGCGGACGAATTAGACAAACGAGTTGTAATTATCGACACATCGAACGAAATTGCAGGCGATGGCGACGTGCCGCATCCCGCGATCGGTCGAGCGCGGCGAATGCAGGTTTCTCGTCCCGAATTTCAGCATCAAGTGATGATCGAGGCGGTAGAAAACCATATGCCTGAAGTCATTGTGATCGATGAGATTGGCACTGAGTTGGAAGCATTGGCGGCTCGAACGATCGCAGAACGCGGCGTACAACTGGTGGGAACGGCGCACGGCAACAAATTAGAGAATTTGATCAAGAATCCGACGCTTTCAGATCTCGTGGGCGGCATTCAATCCGTGACGCTAGGCGATGAAGAAGCCCGTCGGCGCGGCACCCAGAAAAGTGTCCTCGAACGCAAAGCCCCACCCACGTTTGATATCGCAGTCGAGATGGCAGAGCGGCAAAAGTGGGTCGTGCATGAAGAAGTGTCAGATACGATCGACATTCTCTTGCGGGGCAGGCAGCCGAGTCCCCAAACTCGCACCACCGACGAAGCAGGCAACATCACCGTCACGCATGAAACTCCGGTTGCGCCAGAACCTCGCAGCCGTCCGCAGGCAATTCCTGAGATTGGCAATTACGCTGCGGGACGAGGGTGGCGATCGTCGGGTCGAATGAAAGCGGTCGCAGGTCAAAGTAACGTGCGATCGCTGACTCCCGAACAGCAGTCTTTTGAACGAATGCTGGATGAATCGCTCGGTCGCAGTTTTGACACGATGGAAGCAGAATCGTTTCCGGGACCAAACGGTGAAGAGTTGCCGCTGCACGTTTATCCGTATGGCGTGAGTCGGCAGCAGTTGGATCAGGTGATTCAAACGCTGAACCTGCCGATCATTTTAACGAAGGATATGGAAGGAGCCGACGCGGTTTTGGCACTGCGATCGCACGTCAAAAATCATGCAAAACTGCGCCACCTGGCAAAAACGCGCCAGATTCCGATTCATACGGTGAAGTCGAACAATGTGCCGCAGATTGCGATCGCGCTGCGACGAGTGCTGAATATGGATGAACCCGGCGTACCCGGCGAAGCAGAGTTAAGTCTGATTGTGCGCGGGGACAATGAGGACGAGATTGAAGCGCTCGAAGAAGCTCGGTTAGCAGTCGAGCAGATTGTAATTCCGAAGGGGCAACCTGTGGAATTGCTGCCTCGATCGGCGATCGTGCGAAAGATGCAGCATGAATTAATCGAGCATTATCGCTTGAAGTCGCGCAGTTTTGGCGAGGAACCCAATCGCAGATTGCGGATTTATCCCGCCTAGTCCAAAGGAGTTTGGTAGACTCAGAATCTCTGCCAAACTCTAATTTCTCAATCATGCTTGAGTTTATTCGCTCCGATCTGGCTCAATTTGCGGCATACAACACGCAGCACACGGACAATTCACACCTAGATCATCCCGATCGCTTAGATGTCAACGAAAATCCGTATGACTTGCCGGAAGAACTGAAGCAAAAACTGGCTTGGAGTTGGCAAACTGAGATCGAGTCGAATCGTTATCCTGACGGCGGGTATCTGGCGCTAAAAGATGCGATCGCGCAGTACGTCAATGAGTCTGCACAAACTGAATTTACCCATGCGAATCTCTCTGTCGGCAACGGTTCGGATGAATTAATTCGATCGCTGTTGATGTCTACTTGTTTGAATGGGGAAGGTTCGATCTTAGTTGCGAATCCAACGTTTTCAATGTATGGAATTCTGGCGAAAACATTAGGCATTCCGGTGATCAGCGTCGATCGCTCTCCCACAAATTTTGCCATTGATCTGACTGCTGCACAGACTGCGATCGCAACAAATCCAATCCGCGTCGTGTTTGTTGTCCATCCCAATTCGCCTACTGGAAATGCACTGACAAACACCGAAACTCAGTGGCTGCGAAGCTTGCCCCAAAACATTTTGGTCGTGATTGATGAAGCGTATTTTGAGTTTAGTCAAACCACTTTAGCCAGCGAATTATCCCAGCATCCAAACTGGCTGATTCTGCGAACGTTCTCTAAAGCATTTCGATTGGCGGCACATCGAGTCGGGTATGCGATCGCTCATCCTGAAATGATCGAAGCCTTAGAAAAGATGCGGCTCCCGTTCAATTTACCGAGTTTTTCGATCGCGGCTGCCCGTCTCGCACTCTCAGAACGGCACTCGCTCTTAGCAGTGGTGACAGAATTGTTGAACGAACGATCGCAGTTGCAACACCGTTTAAAGCAACTCCCAGATCTTCAAACTTGGGAGAGCGACGCGAACTTTATCTATGCGCGATCGCATCAGGATTTAGCAGCATTGTGCGATTGTTTAAGACAGCAAGGCACGATGATTCGGCATACAGGCGGAGGATTACGAATCACGATCGGAACACCCAGCGAAAACCAGCGCACGTTCGATCGACTCTCTGCTGCCTTAACCGCTTTAAAATGAAAAAAGAGCCTACAAGCACGCAAGCTCTTATCATCTTCAAGTAAACAGATTTTTAGCCTAGCAGATACGCAGACTTCAGCGCCCAAAGAATTAACACTCCGATACTTCCTAAAATCAGTGTGGCAGACACCCCAATCACAAGCGGACTATCTGCACCCTCAAACTTCATAATTCCGCGATTTAGATCTGACATCATTCGATCCGCTCCAGCACGACAATTTTCGGTGACTTGACTCAAGGCTAATCAAGAAATTCTGTTAGCTCGTCTTTCTCAAGCATTATTTTATCTTTTCACTCCTATAAGTTCACATAATCGCATTGCAGCCGCTGAAATTTCTGCGTCAATTGTTCCACAAGCGGTCAATATAGGAGGGCAAATTACACAGCCTCGGAATGAATTGGATCGGTATCGCGATCGCCCTGCCCTTGATCGCTCTCATTTTCCTAGAACTTGCGCTGAGAATTTTCTTTGGATTCGGCGATCCGCTGCTTTATCTTGCAGATGATCACATTGGCTACTTGCTGGCTCCGAATCAATCCGTGCGGAGGTTCGGCAATCGGATCGAGATTAATGACGATTCGATGCGATCAAGAACAGTCACACCCAAAGCCGAAATGGGGACAAAGCGCGTTTTGATGATTGGAGATTCGATCGTCAACGGCGGCTGGTGGACAGATCAAACTCAGATTCTTTCAGAACTAGTTGCCCACGATGGATTAGAAGTGCTGAATGCGTCCGCGAATTCTTGGTCGCCCCGCAATGAACTTGCCTATTTACAGCGATTCGGAACATTCAATGCAGATGTGATTGTCTTGGTGATTAACACCGATGATTTGTTCGGAACGCCGCCCACCTCACTAGGAGTGGGTCGCGATCGCAACTATCCGAATCGCAAACCGCTTTGCGCGATCGTAGAAGTGATCGATCGATATCTTTTACCTGCACCTGAATTGCCCGCTGAACTAAAACAAATTCAAGCGGAACCCGGCGATCGTGTCGGAATCAATCTAAAGACGATTCAACACATTCGGGATTTCGCCGTTCAAAACCATGCAAAGTTCATCCTCGCAATGACACCGCTGTTGAGAGAGCTAGTTCCGCCCGGATCGCGAGAATATGAACTGAAAGCCCGTCAACGACTGTCTAAAATGGCACAGACAGAGAAAATCGACTATATTGATTTCTTAGCAATTCTCCAACGATCGCCCGATCCAAAACGGCTCTATCGGGATCACATACATCTGAGTGCTACGGGAAACCAACAAGTCAGCAAATGGATTCGTCAGTCAATCGAATCTCAAACGCATTTGGGGAATATTGACCTTCGATCGTGAATTAAGATAACAAGCTAAGTTTTGAGAGGTTTGAATCATGGCTCTACTAGGGATTGATGTTTCGGCATATCAAGAAAATGTCGATTGGGCAACAGTTGCGAGTCAAGGAGTATTTTACGGATTTGCCAAAGCGACCGAAGGCGCAAGCAGTGTAGATGACAAATTTGCTCGCAACTGGGCAGGAATGAGATCGGTTGGCATTGTTCGCGGCGCATATCATTTCTTTCGTCCCGGCAAAGATCCTGCGGTTCAGGCAAACAACTTTTTACAAGCGGTGCAATCGATCGAGGCATTCGATTTACCTGCTGTCTTAGATTTAGAAATTGATGACGGACTCAGTGCCTCAGCCGTGATCGATCGAGCCTTGCAGTGGCTCTCGATCGTCGAAGCCAAGACAGGACGCAAACCCATTCTCTATACGTTTCCGGTCTTTTGGGAAGATAAGCTAGGGAATTCGACCCGGCTTGCCAACTACCCGCTATGGGTCGCCAACTTTGGCAGTAGCTCACCCTATGTGCCTTCATCCTGGCGCACTTGGACATTTCATCAATATTCTGAATCTGGAGTGCTACGCGGCATCAACGGCAGCGTTGATCTCAACAATTTCAACGGTAACTTAGACGGTTTACAAAAGCTACTAGCAGGGCGGATTCCATTGAGACAAGGCTCTGAAGGCGATGTCGTTCAAGCGATGCAAGTCTTATTGAAGGCGAAAGGATTTGACATTGGAGTGGCAGATGGTGATTTTGGACCCAAAACTAAAACGCAGGTGATTGCATTTCAAAAATCGAAAAACCTAGCAGCAGATGGAATTGTCGGGGCAGCAACCTGGGCGGCTCTTGAAGGCAGTAAACCCACGCCAACACCCACGCCCACGCCCACTCCAACGCCCACCCCAGCGCCGCCTGCAACCACTTCACCCCCACCGCTCGATCTGATTAATGTCTGCAAATTCTATCGAGGTGCAGCCCACCAAGATGCGGCACTGAAATGGCTGCAAACTCAGATTCCCAAACCGACGTTAGATGAGTTTGCCAATCGCTGGAGACAGTAAGCCTTTAAACGTAAAAAGAAGTCCGATCGCTCAAAACAGCCGGACTTCTATGATGAATGCGATCGCACATTCGCTATGAATTTTTTTCGTCTGTTTCCTGTCGCCAACAATGTTCTAGCAAAGTAACTTCCGATCGCTCCCAACATCGCTCAAGTTTCTGAACGCGATTGATATACCGAAACTTCTCCAAATTCCAAACAAACGGACGCTCAGAGTCAAACAAGTGTTGATTGAGGTAGTCCCACCAGGGGAAACGATCAGAGGAATGATTCATACCAGGGGTCGAGTATTCTGTGCTGGGAGTAGAACGGCTTAGGTGCAACTACCTAAAGGAGGATTTCTGCATCAAAAGCTGTCAGACTAGTATGGCACTGGAACAATTGTTCGATCGTAAATAAACCCTAACTATGTCAGGGCTTTCTGGTTTCTTTAAGAATCGTGTCGATCGCATATCGATCGGATGAATTTCTTTCAGCCGTAGGAACTCTTAATGCTCATCAATCTGGCTCATGCGCCGCATATTTAGCACATCGGTCATTTTTTTGATCTGAACAAAAGTCCGTTCTAGCTGAGCATGATCACAAATATCAATGCCCAAATCAATCACCGCTGTTTGATCTTCAAAGGTTTTCACTTGAGCATTGCGGACGTTGATATTATTGTCGGTGAGACGAGAAAGAATATCTTTGAGAACCCCAACGCGATCGATCACTTCGATTTGAATATCGATCGGATAGGTTTGAGCGCGTCCAGCCGTTCGCTCAGTTGGGTTCCAACTCAAGGGAATTAGGCGATCGCCC
>DATJEM010000483.1:0-3161 GCA_035496615.1 Leptolyngbya sp. | reverse complement strand
CTTTGGGAAGCGCGATCGCAGAACCAACCGGAGCCGCTGGAGGCGATTCAGCCTGTGTTGGGATCGCTGTGGGTGTGGGGGTTACTTTTACCATCACAGGTTTTGTGACGGGCTGAGTAGTGGGTTCCGGGACGACCACAGCAGGCATCACCATCGCAGGAACAAATGTTGCAGGAACAACGACGGATTCCGGAGCCGCGATCGCAGAAGTTGAAGGGGTAGCTGAGGGGGTGGATTTGAGTTGAGCTTGAGCAGCAGGCTCGATCGGAGCGACTGGAGCAACTGTCTGCTTGAGTTGCTGTTGAGCAAACAGGGTGGGGATGAGTTCCAACATGGAAATTTCAGCCAATGGAGGGACATCAAGCTAGTACGTCTTTCTCCGTAGATTTCAGGAAAAATTGAACAACTCAAATATCGGGTGCGATTTTCTTCACGATTTCTTCATAGAGCCATCCGTGAGATGCCGTAGGGGTAATCGATCGGGTGTTAGTGATTTTCTTAAAGCAGGAATTGACGATTGAGTATCGTCTGGAATGCAGTTCGCTACAAGCCACCTAGATTCTGGTTATACAGAATCTATCCCTAGCTAGAGCCATCTTGCTCACTCCATCACTATGCTTTCTATGGCAAGTTCCTCAAGCAAAACGAAGCCGTTTTGAATAAAACTTTTAAATCATGTCTTTGATCACTTACCGAATTCTGATCGTGGATGATGTAGCAGATAACCTTTTTCTGCTGCAAACCATCCTAGAATCTGAAGGCTATTCTGTTGAAACCGCGCTGAATGGAGCGATCGCGCTGGACAAAATCGAACAAATTGCCCCAAATCTCGTTCTGCTCGATATTATGATGCCGGGACTGAATGGGTATGAAGTGACTCAAAGAGTTCGGGAAAATGAGCGATTTTCGGCTTTGCCGATCGTTTTGCTGACCGCGCATGATGAATATTTTCAGAAACCGTATCGCGAAATTGGGGCAAATGATTTAATTCGCAAGCCGATCGATTTTGATGAATTGCTGAATAAAGTCGCAAACTATACCCAAATGCAGCCTAACGTCGCTTAACTAGCTTTGTTTGAATCGATCTTTCGCCAGCGCAAACGATTCTTTCATCGCTGCTTGAATTTGTTTTGGATCAGGAGTTTTTCCGCCCATCAAATCGCCAAAATATACGCAAGCCGCTTCTCCAAGCGCCCAAGTGTAGGTACTCGCCCAGGATGCCGCGATCACGCTGCCAAATCCTGGGATAAATTTGACCAATTCCCGCCCGATCGCTTGCGCCACAAATCCACCCGCGATCGCGCTGACCACTCCTCCCGCTTGTGAGGGGGTCAATTTTTGCCCGTATAGCTGCCCCAATGCACCGACCATTGAGACTTGGAGGGCTGTGAGTACAGGCATGGTCGCTAACGGTAAGGGAATCGCGGCGGCAGCACCTGCCATAATCGAAAAGGGCAGAATATAGCGCCGTCCCGCATTCCGATAGATATCACCAATTTGTTTACCTGCATCCCGATCGTTCAACAGTTGCGCGATCGCTCTGGATTCTGCTTCGGGTAATAGTTCTGCTAACGCATCAACCAACGCTTTCACCCCGTAAAGGGTCGGATTAAATTCGTCTTCTTCTAGGGTGAAATCGATCACAACAGCGCGATCGAACAGCCCTGAAAAGTTCTGTTGAATCGTGGAAAAAGCGCGATCGAGATCTACAAAACTCGGCGGATATTCAGGATGATCAGATACCTTCGCGGGATACAGTTCATGCAAGCAAGTGACCACCAATAAACAAGGCACTTGCGGGTGTTGTTGGCGAATTTTTTCTGCGATCTGCTTCAGGGTATCGGTTGCAAAATCGCTGATCTTAACGGTCAGAATCAAAACCTTTGCGCGAGTTTCGTCGGGCTTCAGTTCGCTGATCAATTCACGAATTACATCTGAAGTTTCCTGCGTTCCGTCTCCTAAACCGACCGTATCGGTGAACACAAGCAGCGGTAGCTCCTCAGTCGGATAGCTGTACTGCTGAGTGTATTGCGTATGGGGACGAAAGCCTTGACCGACGATTTCCGCTGAAACTCCGGTTAGCCCTCGAACGATCGAGCTTTTTCCAGACTGTGGTTTGCCGACGAGCAGCGCTTCGGTTGTGGGCAACTCCGATCGCACTTTTTGCAAAATTTCTTCGACTTGCGCTTCGTCTACTCGAAACCAACCTGAAGCGGCTTGCGTCAATGGCTCAAACGACACTCGCTTCGTAGCATCTGAAACTTTGTTGCCAACGGTCTTTCGGATTTGATTCCACCAAGCCTGATTTTCTTTCATCATCCACCCCCCGAAACAGAAAAGGCACGATAAACACGATCGCGCCTTAGTCCATCAATTATGGCGTTTGAACGTAAGGCTAGTCGTCGCTAGGCTGGGCGGATTCCCCACCTGGCGAAGCGTTGTAGAGCGCGTCTAGCTGTTCGCGAGCATCATCCACGCTCATCGAGCGCATCACTAACAAAGGTTCGTTGATCATTCTGCCATTTTCGTCAAGCAGTTCTGGATGGGGGGCAGGGCGATTGGTCGATCGAGCCGTTCCCATCGGAGAATACTGCCGCTGTGAGTCAATTCCCAACGCCATCAAATTCCGAATCAAATTCCCGACTGCCAAAAAAGCCAGTGCCGTAAACGCCAGAATATAAAGTAGGTGCAAAATCATATGCCTCTTTCCAAGCCAAGTTTATTACAAATCGGGAACTCACCCGAATTGGAACATTTTGCTGTTCTCATTCGAGTATGAAAATTGGTTATCTAAATTATCTATCAGTCTCTCAGATTTTGGTGGATTGTGGTATCCCGATTAAGAGAGAGTTTGCAAAAAGATGCGATCGAACTTCAGTGTGAGGAATGCGATCGTAGCGTCAGGCTGACTTGCCAGCATTCGCTGACCAAATGATGCCACGCAACCAACACAGAGGTGTCAACTCCTGCCTGCCCGTCTGTCGCTTTAAGCAGGGATTGAACGGCGCTAACCTCTTGCTGGGTTTGAATCACGCGATCGAGCAGGTCTGCTTGTTCGGTCGGGGAAAGAAAGAAAATTGTTTTGGTTTCAAGGAGGGTACGCGATCGAGAAAACCAGTATTGGAAATCGTCTAGCAAAGGTTCTAAAACGGTTTTAAGCA
>DATJEM010000482.1:0-3711 GCA_035496615.1 Leptolyngbya sp. | reverse complement strand
CTCGATGGAGTCATCACCGACACGGCTGAATATCACTACCGCGCTTGGCAACGGCTAGCGGACGAAGAAAAATTACCGTTCGATCGCGAAGCCAATGAAGCCCTGCGTGGGGTTTCTCGGCGTGCCTCACTGATGAAAATTATCGGCGATCGCTCCTTTAGCGAAGAGCAGATCCAATCAATGATGCAGCGCAAGAATGATTACTATGTCGATTCAATTCAATCAATTTCTCCAGCGGATTTATTGCCGGGAGCATTAAACTTTATCGACGAATTGAAACAAGCGGGAATCAAAATCTCACTCGGCTCGGCGAGCAAAAACGCCCGTCCGGTGATTGAGAAATTGGGAATTCTCGATCGATTTGACGCGATCGCAGATGGCTACAGCGTCGAAAATCCTAAACCTGCTCCAGATCTCTTCTTATTCGCTGCTGAAGAAATTGGAGTTCCCCCGGCAAACTGCGTGGTGTTTGAAGATGCCGCTGCCGGAATCGAAGCAGCATTGGCAGCGGGAATGTGGGCGGTTGGGTTAGGTCCAGACGATCGCGTGGGGGAAGCTCATGTCGTATTATCCAATCTGAAAGGTCACTGGACAGAGACTCTCGCCCAGCTACAGCACGCTGCCAAAGAAGGAGGGAAAGCAGCAGAGTTAATCCGCTAATCGAATTCTCCAGGCGGTTGCGCTGCGGTTCGTCCGACTTTGCTAAAATGGCTAATACCCTCGTTGTCTGCTTTTGGCAATCGAGAATCCCCTGCATTCATTGGGGGATCGCGTCAACTCCAAACCCTGAATTCTGGGCTGCGTGACACAATTGGACTGTTTTCCCTACGGCACAGGTCAAGGCGAAGCAGGAGTCTGTCTCCTCGTTCGCATGGGACCCTACCGAATTTTGCTGGACTGCGGGCTGTCCGATATTTCGGCACTGGGCGCGGATCTAGCTGCTCTGCCGATCGACAGCAAAAAACTGCCCGCAGAAAAGCTCGATCGCGCTCCCGCTGACTTGGTTTTATGCAGTCATGCCCATTCCGATCATGCTCAAGGCTTACTCAGCCTGCATCGCGCTTTTCCACAAATGCCAATTTATGCCAGTGAAGCGACGACTCAGCTTTTACCCCTCAATTGGTTGGATGAACCAGGGCAAATTCCTCAGTTTGCTCAAGCGCTGCCGTGGCGATCGCCTGTAGAATTTCAAGATGGCTTAACTGCCGAACTCTTTCCCGCGGGGCATCTTCCCGGAGCAGCGGTGATTTTGCTGACTTATACCCCCCCCGATCGTCGAGAGCGATCGTACTCAGTTCTTTATACAGGTGATTTTTTCTTGTCGAATTCTCGACTCGTGGAAGGCTTACGACTAGAAGAACTGCGAGGATCTCATCCTGATGTAGTGATTATAGAAGGAACTTATGGAACGGCGCGATTTCCGCATCGCCGACAGCAGGAAAATCAGCTTGCCGAACGGATGAGTCAGGCATTGAACGATCGACGCTCAATTTTACTGCCGCTGCCAGTAGTGGGACTTGGACAAGAACTATTGATGCTGCTGCGAAGTCATCATCTATTCACCGGGCGGGATCTCGATATCTGGGTCGATGGAACCGTTGCCGCAGGCTGTGATGCGTATTTGGAACTCTTACCGCACCTCCCGGCTTCGGTGCAGAACTTTGCAAAACATCAATCCTTGTTTTGGGACGATCGCATTCGTCCACGCGTCCGCCGACTGCATCCGGAACAACGATCGCTCGTCGGGGCATCTCCTTGTATTGTGCTGACGGATGATTCGACCGACTGGCAGGTATTTTGCGAAGATACGCCCGATCGCTGGCTGATTTTGCTGCCCCATCATTTGGAGCAAGGCTTAGTCGAGATGCCGCAAACCGCTGCGATCGAAACTTATCTACTCGCCCAACACTGCGACGGAGCCAGCACCACACAATTTATTCACAACCTCCGTCCGCAGCACGTGATTTTTGTTCACGGCGATCCAAACTATCTCTCGGATTTAACCGGGCTAGAAGAACTACACAATCGATATCATCTGCATTCCCCCGCTTCCGGGAACTTGGTTGAATTGCCGATCGGAGAAACATTTCTTCAACCTGCCCCACCCGAAACCACCTACGAAGGAGAGCTTTCAGAGCTTGGAACGACGGTGATGATTACGCTCCCCGATGCAATTACTGGAGATTCGAGATGGCGATCGCTCGCGGATACGGGACTAATCGAAGCGCGGTGGCAGGGTCAGGATCTCGTCCTGCGGGGATTGAACCAGCGAGAATTGATGACCCAAAGCAGTGAACGATCGTCGGCGCGAATGAGTCACGATGAAAAAGAATGCTGTGCGCGCTGTCGGCATTTTCGCGGGCAGCGATGCTGGAATCCGGCTTCACCCTTATTTAACTTTAGAGTGACTCCGGATGGCTATTGTCCAGCGTTTGAGATGGCTCAATCGACGATCGAACCCGCTCCAGAAGATGTCGATCAAGCCCCCGGATAGCAGACGTTTGTTCCACCTAATCCACAGTAGCCATTGGGATTTTTAGCGAGATACTGCTGATGGTATGCCTCAGCGTAATAAAACTCAGGCGCATCTAGAATCTCGGTTGAGATTGCTTCTTTGTGTCCCGATTTGGCAAGTGCATCTTGGTAAGTCTTGAGCGAAGCTTCTGCTTGCTGGCGCTGTTCGTCAGAGTAAACATAAATACCCGATCGATACTGAGTGCCTACGTCGTTTCCTTGCCGCATTCCTTGGGTTGGATTGTGGCTTTCCCAGAATACTTTCAAAAGCTGCTCATAGCTGATGACTTTGGGATCATAAGCGACCAAAACAACTTCGTTATGTCCGGTCATGCCAGAACACACTTCTTGATAGGTCGGATTCGCAGTGCTACCTGCGGCATATCCCGCAGCCGTTGTATAGACTCCTTCTTGTTGCCAAAACTTACGCTCTGCACCCCAAAAACAGCCCAAACCAAACACCGCGACTTCAATCCCCTCTGGGAAGGGCGGCTTGAGTGGATGACCATTGACGAAATGTTTTGCGGGGACGGGCATCGCTTCCGATCGACCTTTCAAGGCTGCTTCAGGTGCGGGAACCGAAAGCTTTTTGCCAAATCCAAATAACACCATTTTCTTTTACTCTTACGTGCATACTGCTCGATTTTAGCTTGGCTACCCTCGATCGCGCTTGTGGTGGAATCCCAACCGTAATGGGTGGCGATCGTTGCTGTCTGAGGCTGGCAATCTTAGTATTGCTGGGCAGTGAATCTTGATGAAAAGCTTCAGAATTCTAACAGTTGAGCAATGCTCTAGTTTGATTTTAGTCTGGTTTGATTTTGGAAATGCGGTGGTTTGGACGATCGCATCTTTCTGATTGCTGTGCCGTGAAACCTGCTTGAACGACTCGACCGATCGCGAACGTTAAGTTCTAGGACTTCAATTCGGAATCTAGACCAATTGACACTCCCCACCGCATGGCGGATGGGGATTCTTGGCTCAACGAAACCACTTAAACTAGATTCCTTGCAGTCTCTAGCCCAGAGGTGGGATTCTCCCCAAGCGTGAATTCGGGTCTGCCCTACCCTATTCGCACGAGTGCGAGTCCTGTTTAATTTCGGAGACGATTGCTTCTTGCTCAGTTGCCGACGGAGGGAAACCCTCCTACAGCCCTGAGCGCTCCAAAATGCTGTTCGTCTAGCGCCTCTGAATCTTTTA
>DATJEM010000481.1:0-3471 GCA_035496615.1 Leptolyngbya sp. | reverse complement strand
GAAGCCGATCGTAAAAGCTGTGCGCGATTAAATGGACATGGCAACGCGATCGCGCAAGTTTATAACCACATCATTTTGCCGTTAGCGAACGAGCGAGATAAGCGGACGCAGATTCGCTGGGGCAAAGAAGATTTTCGATCGCACTTTGGACGCGATCCCGAAGGAATGTGGCTAGCAGAAACCGGGATTGACTATGAAACAGTGAAAGTCTTGATCGAAGAGGGAATCAAATTTACGATTCTGGCTCCGTCTCAGGCGGAACGCTGTCGTCCGATCGATGATCCCCATTGGCAAGAAGTGGGCGGCGGTCAAATTGATTCGACTCGTCCCTATCGCTGTTTTCTCCAACCTGGCGATCCCAACTCGCCTTATCTGGATGTGTTCTTTTATGACGGTCCCATTTCTCGCGATATGGGCTTTGATTCAGCCTTAAGTAGCTCCCACAATTTGGCGGGGCGGTTGGGTCAGGCAGTGCGGGGAGATCATCGTCCCACTCAGATCATTTCGGTGGCAACCGATGGTGAAACGTTTGGACATCATAAAGGCGGAACTGAGAAATGTCTGGCGTATGCCTTTACACAGGAGTTTCCTCAGAAAGGTTGGACAGTCACCAACTTTGCACACTATCTCAGCTTGAATCCGCCGACTTGGGAAGTGGAACTCAAACCCGTCACGGCTTGGAGTTGCGCTCATGGTGTGGGTCGCTGGCAAGATGACTGCGGCTGCGCCAACGGGGGCGGATGGCATCAAAAATGGAGACGACCGCTGAGAGATGCGCTGGACTGGCTGCGGGATCAGTTAATTCGAGTGTACGAGGAAGCAGGGAAAAACCTGTTTGATGATCCCTGGTTGGCGCGAGATGAGTATGTTCAGGTGGTTCGCGATCGCGATTCGGTACAGAAATTTTTGGCTCGGCATCAGTCGCATCGGTTGAATGGCAGCGATCGCTTAGATGCGCTCCGACTGCTGGAAATGCAGCGTCATGCTTTATTGATGTACACCAGTTGCGGCTGGTTTTTTGAAGAACTATCTCGACCGGAAGGAGTCCAAATTCTGCGGTACGCATCCCGGGCATTGGAACTCGCTGGAGATGTCGCCGGGGTTCAGCTTGAGAAGAACTTTATTAGACGGTTGACATCGGCTCCGAGCAATGTGGAGTGCTTCAAAAACGGCGCAGAGGTTTATCGGCAATTGGTGATCCCGGCGCAAATTACCTTTGAGCAGGTGGCAGCGCACTATGCGATTTCTTCTCTGTTCACGTCTTATGCACGAGAGCATCGGGTGTATTGCTACAGCGCGAATCAGTTGGACTATCAGATTCAGCACATGGGATCGGTGACACTGGCGATCGGGCAGTTAGAGCTAACGTCTGAAATTACTCAAGAAAGCCAGCATTTTGTATTTGCGGTGCTGCATTTGTGCGGTTGGGATTTTCACTGCTGTATTCAACCCTTTGCGGGGCGGCGGAACTATAGCCAGATGAAAGAACAGCTTTCTGAGTCGCTGTCGCGCGGGAGTGCGGCACAAACGATTCTGAAGATGAATCATCTGTTTGGCGATGTCGCCTATAGCTTGCAGGATTTGTTTGCTGAAGAGCGCCATCGGATTATGCGGCTTCTAAGTCAAGAGACTCTCACGCGGCTGGATCAGCTTTATACGCAGGTCTATCGCGATAACTATGGGGTGTTGATGGCGTTCCATCGAGATGGGTTGACCGTGCCCCCAGAGCTACAAGTTGCGGCGGAAATTGCACTGGGGCATCGATTGTTGTTGACGCTGCGATCGCTCGAACAAGAGGCAGATGATCTTGACTCAAACTTACTGTACTTAGGACAGTTAGAAGCGATCGCAACCGAAGCGACTCATCTACGCTGTCAGCTTCACCAACCGGAAGCGCGGGAGATTCTACAGCGGTTTATTGAGCGATCGCTCTGGACACTGTTCAACGATGGGAATGTCGAGAGTGCAGAAGCTCAGATTCGCGTCTTAGAACGGTTGGTGATGTTAAGTGAACAGTTCAGGCTAGGTGTTTCTTTTGCCAAGAGTCAGGAGCTATTTCATCAATGGCTGCATCGATCGCCGCAGATTACACCCGCACTTCTGGATCTGGCGAATAAACTAGCGATCGTGGTTTGATCCCAGCTTGATCTTGATCTCAGGTTGGTCTTTGAGTGCGACAGATCCTTATCTCCAAATGCCCATTCTGGGCGACTCTGAGAGCTTGCGGGATTTGTGGCGCTCAAAAATCAATCTAATGTTAGACAGAAACAGTGGCAAAACTATCTTGAATTCGATCGATTTCCAAATCAACGAGATAATCAACTGTCCAGTTTGCACAGCGCTGCAACATATGAAACGGATAGCTATTGGCAACACCAACCACGGGCATTTTGGCAGCTTTGGCAGCTTCGATTCCCGCAAACGTATCTTCGATCGCCAAACATTCCGAAACGGTTAATTGCAGATCGGGGAACGCCTGATTCAATCGATCGACCGCCAACAAATATCCATCCGGTTCAGGCTTGCTTGCTGTGAGATCATCGCCTGAAACAATCACCGAAAAGCGCGATCGTAGATTAGCCCGTTCTAAAACAAGTTCAATTTCGGCTTTGAGTGCGCCACTGACGATCGCAAATTTACACTGCGGCAGTTTGAAGATCAGATCTTCGATTCCGGTGTAGAGAGGCAGTTTTTCTAGCTCGTTGATTTGCCGCACGTATGCCTGAGCTTTCCGTGCAATGAGTTCATCCAAATACTCAGGACTGACGATTCGTCCGCGCCGTTCTAGCAGCTCTTGGAGACAGACGCGATCGCTGCGACCCAAACACAGTTCGCGAAATTCACCAGGCTTGGGGCGCAGGTTTTCCTCGATCAGAATTTGCTCCAACAATTTGTCGTGGAGGGGTTCATCGTTGATGATAATCCCATTGAAATCAAATAAAACGGCTTTTAGCATTCGGTATAAGGCGCGATCGTCCCATCTTTACCTTACACCGAAGCTTGCTTTACGGCTCTCTCTATGACACTGCAACCCGTCCACTGAACTCATCAAATTCTTCGAGATCAGTATATGGCAAAGCCTTGATGCCGTGTGTGATTTGATGAAGCCACCAAAATTCCTCGGTCTTGACGGCGGCAAATCCCGCTGCACCCATCCAAGCTTCGGTACTATCATTCGCATACGCTCGAATGTAGGGTTCTTCAAAAATTTGCGTTAGCCATTCTGTTTGTCTGAGCATCTTCTGACTGCCATCGAGAATGATCACTTCTCCGCTTGAACTGAGTAACCTAAAACATTCTTGTAGAATTAGCTTGGAGATTGGGATTGGTGTTTCGTGAAACAATAACGAAGCGGTCACTAAATCAAACGAGTGATTAGAAAACTTTGTGTTTTCAGCTTTGCCGTGTGCCCAGTGAATGTTTAAATTTGCCTGCTTTGCTTTGCGATCGGCAACTGCCAACATAAACGGC
>DATJEM010000480.1:0-5832 GCA_035496615.1 Leptolyngbya sp. | reverse complement strand
TCAGCTTAACGTTTAGATACAAAAAATACACCCAAAAAAGCACCCTTAAAGTTAAGAGTGCGATCAACGGAGTGTCTTAAATGCAACTAGATGGAGCAGTCTCGAAACCCTATTCTTCGATTTGCGCCTGATTGCGACGTTTCAGCAACAACGCGCCACCCGCAGCCATCAATCCCAAAACCGCCGTTGGTTCAGGAACCTTTCTCGGATCACCGTAGCTGGCAATATGGAACGAGTGGTTATCCGACTCAAACCCGCCGCCACCATTCTGCGTAATCACAATCCGATTAAACAAGTCTTGCTGGTTTTCAGAATAGAAGTGAAGGTAGCCGTTTCCTTCTCCACCATGTTGAGCAGCATGGACAGGAGCCACCGGATTCACATCTTCAGTGGAGAAAGACTTGACTAAACGATCGCCCATGAAAAAGGAGAAAACATTACCAGAACTGATTGCGCCCCAGTCGATGCCGAAATAGTTCAGCGTTTCAGCGAGATCGATCGTCACGCTGTCGCCGCCGAACACCGCGAGATAGCTAGTATTGTTCACTTCCCCATTTGCCCCAGCGGGTGCCCACACATCAGAACGAACGCTGCTGGAGTTGCCATTTTGAAATGTATACTTTGCGAACCCGGTGGTCGGAGCAGCACCAGAATTGAAGTCAATCGTTCTCGTGCCTGCGTTGTTGAGGAAGTCAGAGTATGCACCTTGATTGGTGACACCGTTTGGACCTGCAACACCGCGAGTAATATCGAAGGTGATCGCCTGCGCCGAACCTGCATGACTGAAAGCCGCGATCGCAGACATCGCCACAACTGAAGCAAGACCCTTGATGAAATTCATACGTTGTTTTGCAAACTAACTCTATGTCCGCCATTATTCGTTTACAACCGCCCCAATGCTTTGAGAAAATGTACTGAATTTTTGCGGAATGCAATTTTGCCCTACTTTGTGAAAACCAGACTAAGAACAAGCAGATTATCCGTATATTTCTTCCTCACCAAAGCCAGGGTTGGACTAAAATTTCCTTAAATTTACGCAGGCTGTAGCGGTTTGCGAATCAACTTCATCGCTGCTTCAATGTTGATTTCGTAGCTCCGCTCAGACCGAGAGATTAGCAGACTAGAGCATATAGGCAGTTTCTCAGAGCGTTGAATTTAGCGAAAGTTACTGAGGCGAAATGTAGACTCGCTGATTCTGATCCCGAATTGAACACAGAACGCGACAGTTCATCCTCAAAGTCCTCCAGAATGGGGGCTTGAGGGAGCGAAGATCAGCCGATCCACCCCTCAATTTGGCATGACCCAGAAGAAACTCGACCACAAGATTTAAGATTTCAGGTCATCTCTGCACAACGTTGCTGGCTAGAATTAGAAACGTGCCTCAACCTGTAACCAGACTATTTAGTTTCTACCAAATTCATTCAAGCCCCTGCCCGGACTGCTTTGCTATCTTGCAGGAGGCGCTTTTACGATATCTATGACTTCATCTCCAGAAAAGCCTACGTTTGCTCTTACGACACCGCTCTACTATGTCAATGACTTGCCCCACATCGGCAGCGCTTATCCAACGATCGCAGCGGATGCCCTAGCGCGATTTCAGCGGCTGACTGGGAAACCTGTACGCTTTGTCACCGGCAGCGATGAACACGGGCAGAAAATTCAGCGCACCGCAGAAAGTTTGGGACGCACCCCGCAAGAGCATTGCGATTTGATTGTCGAAGGGTTTAAGCAACTATGGGCGCGGTTGGATATCCAGTACGATCGCTTTATTCGCACCACGGATGAGCAGCATCATGCGATCGTCAAAGCGTTTTTTCAGCGCGTCTGGGAAAATGGCGATATCTATCTCAGTCAGCAAAAAGGTTGGTATTGCGTCTCGTGCGAGGAATTCAAAGAAGAGCGAGAACTGCTAGAACATCATCGCTGTCCAATTCACACCAATAAAGAAGTAGAATGGCGCGATGAAGAAAACTACTTTTTCCGACTTTCTCACTATCAAGAAAAATTAGAAAGACTTTACGCAGAGCATCCGGAGTTTATTCAACCCGAAATTCGGCGCAATGAAGTGCTGAGTTTTGTCAGTCAAGGACTGCGAGATTTTTCCATCTCCAGAGTAAATCTCGATTGGGGATTTCCAGTTCCAGTCGATCCAAATCATACGATTTATGTATGGTTTGATGCGCTGCTTGGATATATTACAGCGCTCTTAGAACCGGATGAAGAACCGACTTTAGAAAATGCAATTTCCAAGTGGTATCCGTTCGATGTTCACATCATTGGTAAAGATATTCTGAGGTTTCATGCGGTCTACTTTCCGGCAATGTTAATGTCAGCAGGACTGGCACTTCCGAAGGTTGTCTTCGGGCATGGTTTCCTGGTGCGGGATGGTGTGAAGATGGGTAAAAGCACTGGAAACGCGATCGATCCGGTAGCGCTTGTCGATCGCTACGGCTCCGATGCCTTTCGATATTACTTTCTCAAAGGGATCGAATTTGGGCGCGATGGTGTGTTTGAAGAAGGGCGCTTTATCGATCTGTGCAATGCCGATCTGGCAGACGGATTTGGCAACTTGTTGAACCGCACCCTGGGATTAATTCATAAGAATAGTAGCGGTATCGTTCCAAAGGTTGAGATTCCCCAAGATCATCCGTTACGATTAATAGCGGAAGGATTAGGCGATCGCGTTTCTCAAGCCTACAAAGCGCTCGCATTTAACCTCGCTTGTGAAGAAGTTTTGAATCTTGTTCGGTTGGGTAATAAATACATCAATGAGCAAGCTCCGTGGGCACTTTATAAAAAGGGAGAAAAGCAAAAAGCAGAGGAAGTTCTATATGCAGTATTAGAATCGGTACGACTCGCGGCGTATCTCTTATCACCCATTATTCCTCGAACGAGTACGGCTGTTTATCAACAATTGGGATTGAGTGCTGACTTCGGCGACACTCGCTTGATTGATGAATCAGCGACTTTTTCAAATCAAGCGAAATGGGGAATATTGCAAGCCAAACAAGAGCTTCAAAAACCTCAACCTGTGTTTCAAAAACTTGAACTGCCGATCGAACGTTAATCTTAAAAATCTGCCGCCGAGAGTTAATCATCACCTATGGGATGTCTACTAGGTTTCTCAAGTTCAAACCCTTTCATATAAAAAAATCTGAGGATAGAAAACGTGCTGAATAATAACAACCACGAAACAGAGACCGTTTTCTCACCAGAGCAAGTTCTAGAGAATCGCGGACGAGTCGCAATTTTTATTGATGGCTCCAATCTGTTCTATGCAGCTTTACAACTGGGCATCGAAATCGACTACACCAAGTTATTGGTTCGGCTCACGGCGGGATCGAGACTGCTGCGATCGTTCTTTTACACCGGCGTCGATCGTACCAATGAAAAACAACAGGGCTTTCTCTTGTGGATGCGTCGCAACGGGTATCGCGTCATTTCTAAGGATTTAGTCCAACTGCCCGATGGCTCGAAAAAAGCAAATCTTGATGTCGAAATTGCAGTCGATATGATGTCGCTGGTGGGATCATACGATACGGCGGTTCTCGTCAGCGGAGACGGCGATCTGGCTTATGCTGTGAATGCCGTAAGCTATCGCGGTGTCCGGGTCGAAGTTGTCAGCTTGCGATCGATGACCAGTGACAGCTTGATTAATGTTGCCGATCGCTACGTTGATCTTGACAACATCAAAGAAGACATCCAGAAAACGCCTCGGAGCTATACCTATCGCCCCTTGACGAGCATTGGAATCATGGATGAGCACGATGGCGAGCATGCACCGTAAAGTAAAGGACTGGGGAGCAATATGAGATAGATTTCGTCGTTTAGCTCGATCGCTCCCTTATTCTTTTGATTGAGGAATTTCACTTTGCGTCGCTCAATTTTATTAAATCTAGCTTTAATGACCGTATTAATCGGTGCAAGCGGCTGCGGCAATCGCAATCGCGCCGCCGAACAGCTTTCCAAAGACGCGCAAAGCGCCCAGAAGTTTGATAACAACCTCACGTTCAATAACATCACTTTAGAGCAGGCAAATGAGCAGGGGCAGCTTTGGTGGAGCGTGAAAGCAAAGCAAGCGGTTTATACAAAGGATCAGAAAACCGCGACGGTAGAAGAGCCAAAAGGTGAGCTTTTTCAAGACGGCAAGCCTGTGTTCAAAATCGAGGCACAGCGCAGCGACATTCAGCAGGACGGCAAATCGATCGTGCTGAAAGGGCAAATTACCGCGATCGACATTCGCGATGGTTCTGTGATCAAAGGCAACGAACTCGAATGGCGACCGACCGAAGATGTGTTGATCATTCGCAACGGCTTCAATGGCGACCACAAGCAGGTGCAAATTGCAGCAAAAGAAGGGCGGTTCTTAACTCGCGCTCATCGGGTTGATCTGACTGGGCAAATCGTCGCACAGGTGAAAGAGCCTTCGCTTCAGCTACGGGGAGAACGGCTGACCTGGCAGATTCAAGATCAGAAATTAACCAGCGATCGACCTGTTCAGATCGATCGCTATGAGAATAAACAAATCACCGATCGAGCGAGTGCGGATCGAACCGATGTCGATCTCAAAACCAAAATCGTTACGCTACGCCAAAATGCTCGAATTGCCCTAAAGCAGTCGAATACGCAGATTAGCGGCAATGCGCTGTCCTGGAACATTGATCAAAAAACCTTAGCGGCAAGTGAACCCGTGACGATCGTCAATTCTGCTCAACAACTCACGCTCACCGCAAATCAAGCGGAGATGCAGATCGATCAGCAAATTGCGAATTTGAGCGGCAATGTGCGCGGAGTCGGAGAAAAGAATCAATCGCGATTAAGTGCCGATCGGGTCAAATGGTTTCTCGACACCCAGCAGTTTGAAGCCAACGGCAATGTGAGCTATCAGCAGAACAATCCGCCTTTTAGCATCGCAGGACCTCAAGCTTCTGGAAAACTTGACACTCAGCAGGTTGCAGTTAACGGCGGGCAAGACGGGGGACGAGTGGAACTCCAGATCACTCCTCAAGGCTTGGGGCGATAAAGGCTTAAAGCGAATCGGATCGCAAACATTGGAGTTGCTCAGTAGAGGATCTCTAATCGGCTGACTCAGAACGCCAAAGAGCCGATCGATTAGCAGAATACTTCAGAGCAAGGGGGATCAATTGGGCAGCAAGGATAGGAATCAATCTAGCGGGAATTTAGCGATTACAAAGCACCTATGTTCGCAACCATCCGAGGCACGAAAATCTACTTTGACATCGAAGGGGCTGGACTCGTCCCCGACGGTGATCAGATGCGCGAAAAGCCGATCGCATTCCTCATTCATGGCGGCCCTGGCGCAGATCATACCTCTTATAAACCGACGTTCTCCGCATTGAGCGACAAAATGCAGCTCGTTTACTTTGATCATCGCGGACAGGGACGATCGGCAAGAGGCGACAAGTCTACCTATACGCTCGATCAGAACGTCGAGGATATGGAAGCACTGCGGCAGCATTTAGGGCTAGACAAAATCATTGCGATCGGGGGTTCTTACGGCGGTATGGTTGCGCTCACGTATGCCATTCGCTACCCGCAAAATCTTTCTCATCTGATTGCGATTGCGACCGTCCCCGATTCCCGATTTCTCAAACGCGCTCAGGAGATATTGAACGATCGCGGCACACCCGAACAGATTGAGATCGCTCAGTATCTCTGGAATGGCAACTTTGAAACCGAGGAACAATTGAGCGACTATTTCCGCATTATGCAGCCGTTGTATTCTGTGACGCAGAGTTCGACTCAAGCGACGCGATCGCGAACGATCCTCTCGATCGATGCAATCAATCAGGCATTCGGCGGGTTTTTGCG
>DATJEM010000479.1:0-5319 GCA_035496615.1 Leptolyngbya sp. | reverse complement strand
AACAGCTTGACCTTTGATGCACAACGATCGACTCAAGGATCTCAAGTGATCGCAGTCCGTTCTAGTTTAGATATTTATGCAGTAACGCTCTCCACTCTGTCTCCTGGAAATAACTCATTCACTTCAAATTTGACAATCTCTTTTCCAGCACCGACATTTCAAAACTTGACGAATCCGATTACGTTCAGGATTTATGGCTACAACGCAGGTGCTACAGCCGGGACACTAAGGCTCGACAATGTAAGCCTAAATGGTTCTGCCGAAATTGTCCCTGTTCCTTTCGGGTTTGCGCCGGGTTGGGGAATCGTTGCCAGTGGAATCGGGATGGGATTGCGGAAATTGAAAAATAAGAAGGATGGCTGCGATCGCATCAAAGCCTAAATCAGATCTCTCCCTAATTTGTACAAATGCTGTGATTGTTTCAGCGATCGCAGCATTTTTAATAGCCTGCGAGCTTGCCGCGTCGTTTGGTTTCGCGTTCTGCCCATTGGAAGAGAGTTAGCCCGATCGCGAAATAAATCCCACCATTCAAAAATGCCGCTCCCAAAGCCGTCCAATCTACACCCGCCTGCCGCGCCATCAAATCCCGCATCACACCCGCGCCCGGACTCATCGGAATCAGAAAACCCAGAAATCGCTGCACTCCTGTCCAAGATTCAGTCGGAATGGTCAACACAAACAGCAATGCGAAGTTGAGAATTCCGGCGATCTGTTGAACCGTTTTGAAGATCAGAGCAAGACTGCCGATCGCGAATGCCAGACCATACGCACCGAGAATCACGGCGATTAGCGGCAGAATTAAGACAGGCGAAAATGCCAGCCAGCGACCAGTTAACGCCATGATGATGAATAATACGATCGTAATCAAAACTGACTGAAGCATCAAATCAGAAACGGCTCTTAGTAACAAAATTTTCGTAATGTTGAACGGCGAGATAAATAGCTGCTCCAACGTTCCGACCTGGGCTTCGCGCTGCAAAGTGGAATTGATCCCATTCATGATAAAAATCACGAGTGACCATAAAATGTAGCCAACAATCACAGCATCTAAGCGATCGCCAAATCGAACCGTTCCCGCAATATATCCCACGCTCAGAAACAGTCCATAAAACGTCACCGTTAACGCCACAACTCCGCCAAAAATTTCGTGAGAATAGCGCTTGTATTGAATCCAACTCCATTTAAGTTGGGCAACAAATAGCTCAAACATTTGATTGTTTTACCAATTTTAAGAAGATATCGACTAAGCTTGCTTGATCCTTTTCGATTCGCACGATCGATAAAGGCTTTAAAATTTCCAGCACGTGATATAGCAATTCAGTTTGCCGAATGAAAACGGTTTTCCCTTCAATCACCGCATCGATCGCGCTTAATTTTGTCCTGCGATCGCGATCTAATTCCTGTTCCAAATCAATCCGATAGGCATCCCCAGAAAATTGCTGAATCAGGGTTTCCGTTCGTTCTTGCGCCACAATTTCGCCTTGATTGATAATGGCAACGCGATCGGACAATTCTTCCGCAATATCTAACTGATGCGTCGTTAATAAAATTGCTCGCCCTTCTGCCGCAATTTCTCGCACCAACCGCTTTACGGTTTGAGTGGCTTCAACATCTAACCCCAAAGTCGGTTCATCCAGTAGCAGTAATTGCGGTTCGTGAATTAGAGAAACCGCGATCGCAAGTTTCTGCTGCATCCCGCGGGAGAGATTTTGGACGATTGTATTGCGCTTATTCGTCAGTTCAAATCGATCGAGTAAAATCTTTGCTCTCTGCCGTGCAACATATCCGCTCAATCCCCGCAGCACTCCAAAGTATTCTAAATTCTCTTCGGGAGTCAGCCGCCAATAAGTATTTCGATTGCCTTCGAGAACGGCTCCGACCGATTTCAGCACGATCGTTTGGCGATGCGGATCGCGTCCGTCAATTTTCACCTGTCCTCGATCGGGCAGAATTAGCCCCGCGATCATTTTGATCGTCGTCGTTTTTCCGGCTCCATTTGCACCCAAAAACGCCAGCACTTCATTGCTTGCAATGTTAAACGATACGTTTTTAACCGCCTCAACGGTCTTCCCAGCACTCCGATAAGTCTTTTGTAACTGTTCAACTTCTAGAACTTGCATCAACGCTCACACAAACGGCTTTGTCTCTATCTGGTCTCTCTATTTGGTCTCTATGATGACAGACTCACTCTGCGATCGATTCTTCTATCTATGGTCAGTTGCTCACTTAGATAATTTTGAGTATATTAAAATTTGTTACGTTGATCTTGATTTAAAGCATACAGGAATGATCCGAATTCCGATTGAAGTCGTATAAACTCTGTAGCTACTACTCTAATACTCTCTCGAAGGAGCGGTTCTTGTGACTGTAACTGTACAACTTTCTTCCAAAGCTAATGACCAGTTGATCGAAGCATTTTTCCAGCGGTCTGAAGGGCAATGGCGATCGGAACGTCGATATTACGCCTTGCCAAACGGTGAAGCAAAAGAAATGGTTAGCCTGCTCACACTCCGTTTCCTAGAGCAAGGATCGACTGAGTTGATCGAACTTGCCCACCTGCATGGACTCGAAGACGAAAGCGCAATGACCTGTGGAGCGTTTGCCACTTGGGATAGCGAAAACTCCATTTCAGGGCGCACAGAATCCAAAGGCTCGACGCTCTTTGGCGTGATTGGCTCGGTGCTGTATCGCGATCGGGGTTTCGCCACTCCCAAACCCGTCACCGCAGATTTCTACTTCAACAATCCCGATACGCTCTGCCTCAAAACTGAATACAAAAGCTCTGTGTTTGAAGAAGAATTGAAATTAATCGGTGACAAGTACCGCACTCGACAAACCATCATTTCCCGCGCGGGCGAACAGCAAATGATCGGACAATACCTCGAAAAACGAATTGCTTAATGCCGTTTGAAAGGATGGGGGAAAGAATTTCTCATCCTTTTTTATTGGAGATAAATTCCGTATAAAATTGCTCGTGAGAGCCGCCAAAGTTGTCTCTATCGTGTTTGGTGAGATATCCTCTCTGCTGAGTATGTGGATTTTCTACATAACTCCAAATGTATTTTGGATAGTTCGGATTCTCATGCCAAGTGATATTAAATGCAGCATAACTTGGGAAAAAGTCCATGCTCGCATAGGGAAGATGATCGTGAATCCACCAGGCTAATGCTGTCCAGTCTCCCGTTTGCTCATAGTAGGGAATAAACGACGTTACCACGATACAAGCCGTTGCGCCCATGTAGCCATCGTTGTCGCGAACATCCCAAATATGACCTGCAAAATTCTTCTCATTGGTAGAACAGCCTAGTTCTCTTTCATTGCAGAATTTATTGAGTTCAGCCGATCGATAAGCCGATCGAATACTAATCCGTCCAAACTGGTCTTGAAGCGGTTCTAGAATATTTTGGCAAAGATGCTTACCCGCTGCGATCGCTAAATTCGGATCATCTGGAATGTTTTGAATTCCATAGATTTGCGAAACTTCAGAATACAAAAACTCGCGCATAAAAAAGCTCTTGGAAAGCTGAACCCGCCCTAACTTATCTAGAGTTCTTATGCTTCCAGGTCTTCCTAGAAATCTAGGTTCCATCATAATTTAACGGCTCGAATGAATTCCACGTTCTCTTAATTGCCGCACAAAAAATTCCTCTAGCGAAGGACGTGCCAAATCAATCGAGATTAATTGAGCATTCATCAAGCGCAAACTACCGAGAAAATCTTGCGGTTCTCCGTTGAGATGCCCTATCCACAACCCATCTTGAAACTCCAAATCGGGAATCCATTGATGCAGCATTTCGGGCTTTCCATTTCTGACGCAAACGCGGTAATGTTCGGCAGTTCCAAGCAACTCCTGCATCGAACCGATCGCGATCATTTCGCCTTGCGCTAGCAGGGCAACGCGATCGCAAATCTTCTCCACATCCGACAGCACATGGCTGTTAAAGAAAATCGTTTTTCCCTGTGACTTCAGCGACAAAATAATCTCGCGCATTTGATAACGTCCGAGCGGATCAAGCCCCGACATTGGCTCATCTAGAAACACCAAATCGGGATCATTGATCAACGCTTGCGCCATGCCAATTCGTTGCAGCATTCCTTTTGAATACTGTCGCAGTTGCTTTTTCTTTGCTGTAGATTGATCCAGACCCACCAGATCGAGCAGTTCAGGAATGCGTTTACGTTGCAGCGATCGACCAATTCCAAATAAGTCTCCGGCGAAATTCAGGACTTCCCAGCCCGTCAAATAATCGTAAAAATAGGGATTTTCGGGCAAATAGCCGATCCGTTGTTTGACCGCGCGATCGCCCAGTGATTCCCCTAGAACCGTAGCGCGTCCCGCCGATGGGCGCACGATTCCAAGCAGCGTTTTGAGCAGCGTCGTTTTCCCGGCTCCATTTTGTCCGAGCAATCCGAACGTTTCGCCCTCGTATACAGTGAGACTCACCGAATTGAGAGAAGCAACCTTTTTGTTCAGCCAAAACCCAGTGCGATAAGTTTTGCTGAGTTCGTAAGTTTGAAGCGCGATCGAACGATCAATCGTCGGCAGTTGAAGGCGAGTCGCAACAGCAGAATCCATAAGTACCTCGATCTCTACTGAGTAGCCATTTAATCACTCTTTACGATTCCCGCTTCACTCATTTTTGCGATCGTCTTTCTCTGCCGCTTCAAAATTTTCTCGATTTCCAGCCGCAAGCGATCGCCTCCGAGAGAAGGGATACCAAATTGATCGATGAAATACGATCGATCCTCGACCCAAATCCCCAGAACAGGGACGTTGAGTAGGATCGATCGCGTTCTATATTGAATTGGGTATCAGACGGAGGCGATATAGGTCAAAATCTCTAGCGTTTAGGAGCGCATTCCAACTAGATTACTTGAGCAGTTCCTTAACTTTGCTGATGATTCCATCTGGGTCAAGTCCTTGATGAGGGTATTGCTCCCACAGACCGCCGCAGCCCTCCTTATGCGTACCGAGGTGAGCAAACTTGGGCGACAATCCCCGCTCCAACAGCCAAGATCCAAATCGGCTTCCCAGTCCAGTCCGTCGATTGAAAGCCTCAACCACTAGCACAAAGGGCGCAGCCCCGATTTTTGCCAGCATCGCTTCATCAACGACATTCAGCGTGGGCTTGTTGATCAAGCCGACATCAATTCCTTCTTGCTTGAGACGTTCTACCGCATCAGCAGCACGGTAGAGCGCATCTCCAAAAGAAACAATGTAGCCTGCGGTTCCTTCGCGTACTACCTCATCTTTACCAGGGGTGAAGGTGTAGTCGCCGCCATAGAGATCAGCCTGGTTTGCGTCGAGGATGTTGGGCG
>DATJEM010000478.1:0-2837 GCA_035496615.1 Leptolyngbya sp. | reverse complement strand
TAACTGCTGTTCGACCGCGGCTCGAAACGGATCGAGTCCCATTTCATCAATCAGCCACATAAGGCGCGATTTTTGCCGATTCGATCGCAGTCCCAAATCCCGATACACGATCAAAATTGCTTCGCAGACCGAAACCACATCCCGCGGATCAACCCAAGCATTTAAGGGAATTGCCGCATCACACCGCTTTGCCGAAAAGAATCCCCCCACGAGTACATTAAAGCCGAGAGTGCCATCTTTATAGGCGGGCACGAAAGCAATATCATTGATTTCGGCATGGACTGAGTTATCGCGACAGCCTGCGATCGCGATGTTGAACTTACGCGGCAGATTGCTAAAGCTCGAATTACCACGACCATTGTTGGTGATCATGTCCTGAACTTTTCGCACCAGTCCGCGTGTGTCAATCAGTTCGTCTGCATCAATCCCTGCGACTGGCGATCCGGTGATGTTACGCACGTTGTCCATGCCCGATTGCACACTGGTCAGTCCAGCGCGATCGAACTTGCGAAAAATCTCTGGCAGATCTTCGACCCGAACGCCGCGCAGTTGAATGTTTTGGCGCGTGGTGATGTCCGCGTTGCCATCATCGCCGTAGCGCTGTACGATTTCTCCTAGAACACGAGTTTGTCCGCTCGTGAGAATTCCGTTTGGAATCCGCATCCGCAGCATGAATTTGCCGGGGGTAGCGGGGCGAAAGAACACGCCCAGCCATTTGAGACGATGATCGCGATCGGTTTCATCCATCGCTTCCCAACCGAGTTGAGCAAACTGCTCAATCTCTGCTTTTACGGCAAGACCGTCTTTCTCTGCTTTGAGTTTTTCAAACTTGTTTGAGGTTGGTGCTGCGATAGTGTCTATCATGGACGAAGCCTACAAATTAAGGTGTGCCAGCGCGAACACAAATCTGGTAGAACTGCAACCGTGTTTATGATTACGTCTGCCGATGAAGTAAAGGTAAGCGGGATCACTCAGGAGATTCGTATCTACCGTTACAAAGTATTTCGTAACATGACGTTTTCGCATCAATTCGATGCAATTTTGTCACCGATTGATTGCAACGCTTTGCGATCGCCGACTGTCAGTAAGCTATTCAATGAAAGGAGAACCGGATGCGTCGTCGAACATTTTTATCTTGGGCTGGAGTTGGCTGGGGGTTGAGTCGAATTCCTGCGGTGTTGACTGGGTTGCTCGCAGCTTGTACCGGACGATCGCAAAGCAATGCCAATGACCCAAACGGATTTCAGGCGATGGGCACGATCGCTGATCTCGATGCCAAAGGGTCATTAAAAATGGAATCCTCTCCCCCCGTTTTGGTGGTTCGCAGTCCAGCAGATCCCAAGACTTTGATTGCCGTGAATCCAACTTGTACTCATCAAGGCTGCTTGGTGGACTGGAATAAAGAGCGTAAATCGTTCGTTTGTCCTTGTCATGGCTCGGTCTTTGGAGCAGATGGCGCAGTTCAGAAAGCTCCTGCGACCAAGCCCTTAGCGACCTATCCCGTGCAGGTTGAAGGGCAGAATGTTTTGGTAAAAGTAAGTTGAGGTGAACAATCGAGCTTCAACCGTCTCTAAAAGTACAGTTTCACTTTGTAGACTTTTATTTGCTGCTTCGGATTTGCCGGAACCCTTCACCAATACTAAGGCTGGAAATATTGATGAATTGGGAAAGGCACGGTGCTGATGGTTCTACGTCATTTTGCGCTGTAGAACAGTATCCTTCAAACCACGATCGTATCGAACCTAAGCAGCTTATTCTTAGTCCATAGTTAGACTCGCAACATCTTAAGCCTTCAAGAATGTTTGAAAAGCTATAGCGAGTTAAGGCTTATTCGCCTGCTCCTGATCCGAACATGGCGAGATCAAAGGCGAAGCTTCGATCAAATGGCAACCGTAATGTACTCTAAGGCACTCTATAGATAGATAGAGGAATCTTGATCGCGGATCATTCAGGATCAAATTGCACCTAAATTCATAGGAGATTTGCCTCATGACACAGGGAACTACTCAAAACGATCGTGCCTTAAGCAATCTTGAGTATGATTTGCTCACTGCACTGCATAACAAAGCAGAAGCGGTAAAGGCTTATGAAACATACATTCAAGATGCAGAACATATGCAATCTCAACCTTGCGCCGAACTCTTTCGCAAGCTACGAGAACAAGACATTCAAACGGCTCAAGAAATCCGTCATCACTTACAACAGGTGATGAAAGACGGCAAGATGTAGAGCAGTCGGGTGCGGTAGAGCTTTCGTTCTTTACCGCACTGATGTAAAAACTGATGCAGAGATTGTAGTTTAGCAATGCGCTGTCAGCAACTCCTCATGCACGATCGCTCAGTTTTGTGGCAAAGTACAGGATATGCTGAAGAAATCGCAGGCGAAGATCGTGCAAAAACTAAATTATCACGAACGCTTAGAACTCGCTCACACCGAAGCGAATGAGCAAAATTGGGGTCGTCTAGGACAAGACCTCCAGCAGCTTCTAGGTGATGAAGATTCGACCCGTGCCACTGCCGATGCTACGATCGAACTTCTCAACTTAGCCATGCAAGTTCTAGAGTATGGCAGTTTTCACGATCGCTGGGAAGTTTCTAAGATCTTTTCTAGCTTTGGAACCGCCTCGATCGCCCCTTTAATTAACCTGCTGGACGATGAAGATGCCGATCCAGAAGTCCAATGGTTCGCAGTTCGCATCTTGGGTCAATTCGATCATCCGCAGGTAGTCGAGGCTTTGATCGAGGTGTTGAAGACCTCTCAGAGCGAAGATCTCAATTCGATCGTGATCTCAGCCTTAGCGAATCTGAAAGACGCTGTATCGGCATTAGAACCCCTGT
>DATJEM010000477.1:0-4436 GCA_035496615.1 Leptolyngbya sp. | reverse complement strand
AGTAGAAGGAGACATTTGCATTAACCTATAAATATCAATTGTGTAATCAGAGACAGTGAGCAAGCATCTAAATTGTGTACGTGGAAAAAGATTTATTCAAGCCTCTCTAAGCAATGATTTTCGAGATACTACTGCGGGACTAACCGCTCTTTCCAAGTGTCTTCTTATTGCACTCTTGACTTGTCTCGCTAGTCTCTCAGGGATTTTTGCAGGAGTAACCGGGGGATTCATAAGCCTCTACGCTGTCTTTCCGAGAGCAATAGAGCAAAGGTTAATTTTCTTGTGGGTTGCCTTAATAATTGCCACTTGCATCTTTCAGACTTTGCGGCGCAGTTTTCTGCAAGCACTACAGGTTGCTGCTTTAGTCAGCGTTGTAGCGCTTCCGATATCCGCCGTGATACTGGGCAAGCTAGAGGCAGCATTTGCCGTAGCAATTCTGTTTTTTAGCTCGCTCCTCTGCTCTACAGCTTTTCTTAGCCTTTTAACAGGTAGCCTGTTCTTGTCACTAGTATCAACTTTATTAGACAAACCTCAAAAGACTGCCAGAATTTACATAGTTTTAATAACTGTTATCACAGCGATCTTCTCGTACCTCCTGACAGGTTCTCTCCAGAGCCAAGCTTCAGTGCCAAATCAAGCAAGCCTTGCGGTCTTAGCGATCATGACTGGCTTAGTTTTTGGAGGTGGAGCCGTCGCTGTCAGCTTGTATGTTACTGGATCGCAGCAGTTTGAGTCTCTTCGGATGTGGGCGCTCTCCATTGGCTGTTGGCGAGGCACGTCTTTCCACAACTTGGATTTGAGCAGAATTAATTTTAGAAACGCAAATCTAGCCAATACAGATCTGCGAGCGCAAAAACTATACCGCACTTGTTTTCAGGATGTGAATGGTTTAAATAGAGCTAAAGTAGACAACCGCTATTTAGATTTAGGGGAGCCGAAAGTTCAGCAACTCCTGACTCGTGGATGCAGTTCAGTGTTGGACTTTTGTAGATCTAATTTGCAGGGAGCCTATTTACAACGCGCAGATATGCGAGGCTTTGATCTCACCGATGCTAATCTAACTGGAGCCGATCTTAAGGGTGCAGATTTACGAGATAGCATTCTCATACGAACTCAGTTAGCGGATGCAGACTTTCAGGGTGTCGATTTGCGAAAAAACATTTTAATTGATGCTAATTTGACCGGAGCCGACTTGCAAGGCGCAGATCTGCGAGGTAGTATTCTCGTCCGTGCTCAAGTTGCCAGAGCCGATTTTACCGGAGCCGATCTCACAGGCGTTTGCATTGAAGATTGGAGTGTGAGCAGCAAAACCCGCTTTACTGATGTGCGCTGTGATTATGTTTATCGAAAGTATCAGGATGGACAACCGAGCGATCGCTACCCAGTCGATCGTAATTTTGAAGCAGGCGAATTTGCATTCCTTTTCTCAGAACCGGAAGATGTGATTGAGCTAATTTTCAAGGGAGATTTCAACTACAGTGCGCTTAGCCTTGCGATCTACAAGCTACAGACTGAAGCGCCAGATCTCAATTTGCAACTTAAAGGAATCGAACAACGCGAAACACTGTGGGTTGTCAAAATTAAAAGTAGCAGTGGAGCGATTAACGAGCGACTGATTGAAGAACGGCTTAATTCGGTTTACCAAATGCCCAATGAGAGCAACGTAGGAACTGTAATTAAGGACTCTGTTTATCAGAACTATCAAACTGTGGTCAGTCGGCTAGAAGCCAGTGAACAATTAGTGATGCACCTAGCAGGCGTTAACAAAGACCAAGCAGAAGCACTCAAGGAACTGAGCCGCAAACCGTTTGGGAACAATTTCTCCATTTCGGGCAGTAATATCAAAAATATAGCTGGCTCTGGGCAAATTGACTATCACGAAGCTGCTGATCAGGTTCGCAGTCTCGTGACAAATAGTGCCGATCCGGGTCAAGTCATTCCAATTCTCCAAAGTTTGTTTATGCAACTGAGTCAGCAAAAGGTAGCAACCACAACCGGGACTCAGCTTGAATTCATTCAGCAGTTGATTGTAGCTGAAGCCGAAAAAGATCAAGCGTTCAAACACTTTTTGATTCAGCATCAGGCACAAATTATGAGTGCGATGCCGAGCGACGCGATCGCAGATGCCATTCAATCCGCTATCCAGACTGTGAACTCCAAGCTTTCTTGACATTTCTGCTAGAGAGAATCGAGAAATAGACCCAGATCCGTCCAGTTTTAATACACCAAAATCTACTACCGATTTGTCATCAGTTGGTCGCAAGTTCGAGTCTTGTCACTAGCTCTCAGAATAAAGATGACATCATTCCTAGAAGCTCTGCCAAATGAAAGCGATCGCGGCTTTTTCGCGATCGTCATCCAATCCATCGATCGATTAGAATCAATTCGGTAACTTTGCTCACACCAGCTTATCCTACCGTCGCCACTCCGACCTCTTCAGGCGCAAGATAGGGGGTCAAAACTTGACCATCTTTGAACCAGATCACGCGATGAGTACACCGAGCCACTTCGGGTTCGTGAGTTACCATGACAACCGTCATTCCACTCGCATTCAGTTCTGTGAAAATGCTGAGAATTTCTCCAGTTGTCGTTGAGTCGAGCGCTCCAGTCGGTTCATCGGCTAAGAGCAAAACGGGGCGATTGACGATCGCTCTTGCAATTGCCACTCGCTGCTGTTGTCCCCCGGAAAGTTGAGTCGGCTTATTCTGCATTCGCTGTTCTAGCCCGACTCGGATCAAAGCTTCAGTGGCTCGATCGCTTCTTTCTTTACTAGGCACGTTAGCATAGACCATCGGCAGCATCACATTTTCCAACGCGCTCAACTGCGGTAATAGATGAAACTGTTGGAACACAAAGCCGATTTTGCGATTGCGAATATGAGCCAGGGCATTGTCTTCGATGCGGGAAACATCTTCGCCATCTAAATAGTAGCTTCCGGTCGTAGGGCGATCGAGACAGCCAATGATGTTCATCATCGTCGATTTACCCGATCCCGAAGCGCCCATAATAGCGCAGTATTCGCCTTGTTCAACAATCAGATCGACTCCATCTAGGGCATGAACGATCGCTTCTCCCATCCCGTAAACTTTGGTGATTGCTTCTAAACGAATGATGACGGATTGTGGCATGGCTTAAGCACTCCGGAGGGCAACGATGGGGTCGAGTTTGGCAGCTTGACGGGCGGGAATCACACCGAATCCAAGCCCGATCGAGCCAGAAACGCCAACGGCAAGAATGATTGCGGTGGGAGAGACGATCGCTTGCAGCGGTGAAATTGCGGCAACAATCACAACGCCACCCACCCCAACGAGGGTTCCAATCAATCCCCCCGCCGCAGAGAGGATCACAGCTTCAATCATAAACTGCATCAAAATATCGTTTCCAGAAGCCCCGATCGCTTTTCGGAGTCCAATCTCTGAGGTTCGTTCCGTGACAGAAACTAGCATGATGTTCATAATGCCAATTCCTCCAACTAGGAGCGAAACCCCAGCGATCGCGGCTAACATCGCGGTTAAGCCGCCTGTAATCGTGCCGACAATCTGCAAAATATCTTTCTGAGTCTGCACCGTGAAATCATCTTCGTTGACGATCTTGTGCTGCCGTCTCAGCAGGTTTGTAATCTGAAATTCTGCTGCCGGAATCGCGGCTTCGTCTTTGGCAGACACTGCGATAAAGGAAAGATCCAATCCATACGGCGAAGTGCGTCCCGTTAAGACGCTCGACATCGTCGTGAGCGGAATATAAGCGGCATCGTCTTGATTACTACCGAGAAACGAGCCTTTTGCTTGCAGCACTCCGATGATTTTGAAGCTGACGTTACGGATACGAATCTCTTCTCCGATCGGGTTCTTGTCCCCAAAAAATCGCGTCGCCAAATCTGCTCCCAATGTCACAACCCGCTGATTTCGCTTGAGATCAATGTCTGAGATAAATCGCCCTTTTGCGACATCAAAACTCCGAACTGGGAGAAATTCAGGCGTTGCTCCGACAATTAGTGAAGTAGAATTTCGGTTTCCGTAAACGATCGGGAAGGAAGCATTCTTCTGGGCTGCCACGCCGCTCACGGCTGGGACTTGTTCGACGATCGCTTTTGCATCATCCCAAACCAGCGTTTTTGGTAAATTATTCGTCCGCTGTCGTGCCTGTCCGCTTCCGGGTGATACGAACAGCACATTCGGACCTAACGATTCAAACTGACTGGCTGCGAGTTTTTGCGCCCCTTGTCCAATCCCGATCATCGAGATCACGGACGCATTGCCAATGATCATGCCCAACATGGTTAAACTACTGCGGAGCTTATTAGCGGTTAGCGTTTTTCCCGCCATTTTCAAACTTTCAAGAAAATCCATTGCGCTTAGATTGTGCTGAGTTGTGCTTAATTGTTTGAGTTGTCGATTTTCTGTCCTTCGGGTGGCTGCACGTAAATCCGATCGCCT
>DATJEM010000476.1:0-4758 GCA_035496615.1 Leptolyngbya sp. | reverse complement strand
CCGCCAGGATAAATCGCCTGGGTAGGATGCACGATCGTGCTGTTGTTGCTTGATTCGTTTCAGTCATGGCTAAATGATTAAAATTAACCAGTTGGCAAAGCTCAAGCGTCTTTCTAAAGAACGAAACGACTGACTATTTATTGTCTGGTTATTGTCTAGTTATTTATTGTCTGGGCGTTTTTTGGATCTCATCCCGAACACTGAGGAGGTCGATGAAATTATCTGCGACTTTGGGGATTGAATCGTGCGCCGTCGATCGTAATGCAAGTACCTCAACTTTTGCGCCCAAATAAGAGACGGCATTGATCGCATACGACATATCACCGTCACCGCTGATCAAAATTTCAGTATCACAATCTTGAGCAAATCGCATCATATCGACCGCAATTTCTACATTCATATTGCTGGCTCGCTTTGTTCCTACCGCATTCAGCACCACTTCTTTGGTCACTACTCGGTAGCCGTTGCGCTGCATCCAGGTGAGAAATGCCCTTTGGCGCGTGTTGTTCGGGTCAACGCCTGTATAGAAAAACGCATAGATTAACAGACTCTGCTGCTGGAAATAGCGCAGAAGTTTTGCATAATCGATTTCGATTCCCATCTGCGAGGCGGCATAGAACAAGTTTGCGCCATCGATAAAAATCATCAAGCGCCCACGATGTAGAGCAGTCGGGGCATCTGTTTCATCAAACTCTTTGAGCACGGGCAAGGGTAGCTGTTCAGATGAATCTAGCGAATGGAAGGGAAGAGATCGCTCGTCCCTAGTCGGTTCTTGTACTAACTGGATCATGAATCGCGTTGAGCGGATGAGGTTTCCCTTCACGCAAAGCCTGACATTGCCTCGCGAGAGAAGGTGAAGTGTCTAAATCAAACAATCTTTTCTTAGAAAAGTTGAGCTTTTCTGTAATCGCAGCCTAATATTGTTTCTCCTCAAGCCTGATGCTTCTAAATAAATCTCATCGGAGATTAAAAAACGATCAGAAATGCGATCGAGACGGCTCACGATCGCAGGGAATGGCTATGAGCGAGATCGCGCTTGATACTTTGCTATCTTGCGGGAGGTCGCTACAAAGCGTCCATTCCTCAGCATTGGCATAGTGATTTTGCCTAAATTTGCCTAAACCTAAATAAGTGCTTTTCGCTAACTTCGTTGAAGAGCATCTATAGTCCATCTCATCTACCTCCCGATTTAGAGTGAGCGAGTTTGGAGCCTCTGTTATGCGATCGAAGCCTCTGTTATGCATCCAAGTTAAATATTAAAACATTATAAAAAAAATTGCAGAAATCGAGCGAAGAGATTTCGATAAAGCTGCCAATTAGTCGGTGCAATCAAAATTTCTAGGGAGATAGTCTGGCTGCGCCCAACCTATGAATCAGATAGCGTTGAGCGCAGCCATCACGACTTAGAACGATGCGATCGCTGCTGCGACATCGTGAACTTGGTACAAAATTTCTTCGGAAACCGTGTCAAAGTTCTGATTTAACCAAATCAAAGATATCTTAGTTACAATGCCGTGCTCAAGCGCGACGATCGAAAAATTTCGGAGCCGATCGCCGCCCTGCTCAATGATTCTTGGCACTCGCGCGGCGTTGAGATGAACCGTTCCGGCGGCATCAACGTGAATGGGTCGGCGCAATTCGGTTTTGGTGTGCCGCAAACTGTGGTGCATATGACCAAAGGCTACCAGTGGAACGGATTTACCGCGTTGACGAGTTTGAGTGATCGCGCTGGTAAAATCTGGATCACCATGATCCCCTCCGATCGGCTGCCAATCTTTGCCACACGGATCTTCGGGTTGATTTCCCATGCCTTTCATCCCATTGTGTCCGATGAAGATGATCGTATTACTTTTAGCCTGCTCGACTGCGTTGAGAATTCGATCCGCGGATTCATCCCAACTGTGCACTCCGTAGCGTTCCCGATAGAATCGATCGTTTTTCCAAGATGATCCTCCCCAGCTAAAGGGGCGACCCCCAACGACAGTTAAATCTAAGTCGGGAAAATCTAACTTGCTGTAACCAACGTGCGCCTCACCGAGTAAATCTAGCTGTTGCTGCACCCGATCTTCTTTCGTGCGATCGTAAGGGCATTTGCTCCTGCCCCAATCGGTGGCGCTGTACCAAGCATCATGGTTGCCTAAAATGGCTGCTTTTGGGGTTTGAAGCGCTGCAATCAGTTTGACAATATTGACAGATTCATTGCCAAAATCGCCGACAAATAGCGCCAAATCGACACCGAGAAATTCTAGTGCGGCTGCGTCTTCCTCCTCCCATCGATCGTGAATATCTCCGATCACCGCTAATCGAACGATTTGATTCGCCACCTTGCGTCTCCCTTGTTTTGCCTGTTTCTAGGATAGGCTTCGAGCGCAAATTTGGCATAGATCCAAAGGGCAAGCGCAGAAATCAACCGTTTTCGTTTGTCCAAGTGGACTTCCAAGCAAGTTGTGCCTGGGCGATCGATTGTTCACGGCATCTTTTTTGGTAGCTGCGAGCGAGGGTTTGAAATTGCTGTTTGAGTTCGCGCAGTTTGTTGCGCCAGTTCATCACGGCGGGATCATTAAATTCAATTTCGCTCACCCGAAGATTGACCGCAACGATGTGCATCAAAGCACTGAGTGCGGGCGGTGGCGATTCTGAGTTCGGAGATTTTTCGCTGGCGCTGACGAGAACATTCAACAGATTGGGCGGCGCACTTGAATCGCTATTTTCTGCGGTTGAAGCCGCATCGATCACCGCTTGGGGAATGCGTTTTGGCAAAATTTCGGCATCTTGAAGAAAACGATTCGCGTCGCCTGAAGCGGATTTCAGCGTCTTTGAGATCGATCGTTCTAGCTGCTCTTGCCAAATAGTCAGCGCTTCTAGCGGTGTCAGGTCGGTTTCTTCTGAGGCTTCGGGTTCTACTTCAGCAAGCAAGGCTTCGAGTTCGTCCGGAAGTTCGAGCGGTTCTAGGTTGAGTTGGGTTTGGGCGATCGGCTGAAGCAATTCGTTGAGTTCGATTTCAGCCTGGTTTGCAAACGTCTGAAGATCTGCCTGAAGCTGGTGCCGCTGACTCATTGAGAGCGCCAAAAATCGCTTGGGATAGTTTTCGGTGCAAATGTGATAGCACGATAGGATAAGCTGCTGTTTCACAGTTTGCCCAAGCTGCTTGAGATAGCCGCGATACGTTTCGGTGAAGGTGTTGCCCATCGTCTCGATCTGGCGATCGAGCGCAGCAAGTCGTTGAGAAATTTGTTCGATCGATCCGGTCATGTTCAGAGTTTCAATTCAGCTTCTTTTTTAGGATAACGATCGCGGTTAAATTTGGCGCAGTGTTGCACGAAACGATCGGGGATTTCGGGCGTTGCGCCCCAATGGAGATGTAAGTAAGAAGCGTGTAAATTCGGCGATCGCCATCCGTCAAAAGATGTCGTTCCGGTTAGTCCAGTGAGTTCAAATAATGGATGATCTGGGGCAGTTGTGGTCGTTGAGCGATGAAATTCGTGCCCGTGTACGATCGTTTCTCGCGGCACAATCGGGCTACTTTCTAACGCGATCGCGCGACGATATCCTAAGGTTAATCGCGCTCCCATTACGGTTGTGGTTGGAACGGCTCCAACCATTGGGAAACTATTTCCAGAAAAATCAACGATGCGTTCGCCAAGATACATCAATCCGCCGCATTCAGCGTAAGTCGGCATTCCTGATTGAATTGCAGCTTGAATGGATTGAATGGTGGATTGATTTTCACTCAGTGTTGCAGCAAACATTTCAGGAAATCCGCCCCCGAAATATAATCCATCAATACCGTCTGGAAAATCGCCCGTTAAAGGACTCCATTCGACGAGTTCTGCGCCCGATCGTTGCAGCAATTCTAGATTGTCTTCGTAATAGAAATTGAACGCCGCATCACGAGCAATCGCAATTCGGCTCAGACTCGAATTCTTAATCGTAGAAACGCAATCATAAGCAGGCGATGTTAAGAATGGCGCGATCGCATCCCAATCAAACGCCGTTTCGCCTAGCTGTGCCAGTCGATCGATTAATTCATTCAGTCCAGGCAGTTCATCGGTTGGCACTAAACCCAAATGTCGATCCGGGATCCCGATCGCATCCTGTCGCCGCAACACGCCCAATATCGGAATTTTTAACGGTTCCAATGCAGATTTGAGCAGTTCTAAATGTCGATCGCTGCCGACTCGGTTCAGGACAACGCCTGCAAATTTCAACCGGGGATCAAGCGATCGATATCCATGCACGATCGCCGCCACTGAATAAGACAATCGACTGCAATCAACCACCAGCAAAATCGGCAAATCGAGCAGTCGAGCGATATGAGCGGTACTCGCAAAATCTTTTTGTCCAGCCGCTCCATCGAATAAGCCCATTACGCCTTCAACGATCGCACAACCTTGCGATCGCTGCGCGAAACACTGCCGCACATAGTCCTCCGAAGTCAGCACGGGGTCAAGGTTGTAGCAAGCCTGACCCGTAACGTGCCGATGAAACATCGGATCAATGTAATCCGGCCCAACTTTGAACGATCGAACCTTGAGATTTCGCCGTTTGAGCGCCGCTAACAATGCCAACGTGACCGTTGTTTTGCCGACTCCACTCCGTTCCCCCGCAATCACAAAAGCCATAACGCGCGGCAAAAGTACAATCTACAGCTTAATGATCTTTGCCGTCACCGCCATGCTTTCTTCATATAAAACGTCCTGACCCACTCGCTGTAACTGCTCGCTTAAGAGCGTTTCAGCCTTCTGATCGTTCAGCGGT
>DATJEM010000475.1:0-6623 GCA_035496615.1 Leptolyngbya sp. | reverse complement strand
TACTCAGCCAAAATGCAGGAGAAGTTGAGCATTTAGCCGATCAAGCGCGACAGCAAACCCAAGAAACGACCCGCACTCTTGATTCGGTTGAGCAAATGACATTATCCATGCAAGCCGTCGCAGAACGCGCTCAACAAGCTGCGATCGCGGCTCAAAGTGCTGCCAACGCCGCCAAAGCTGGAGAAACCGTGATGGATTCAACCGTTACGAGCGTTTATAGTCTGCGATCGACCGTCGAAGATGCCACCCGCAAAGTTAAAAAACTCGGTGAATCTTCTCAACAAATCGGGCGAGTCGTGTCCTTAATCAATGATCTCGCCACTCAAACCGATTTACTGGCGATCAACGCCAGCATTGAAGCCACTCGCGCCGGGGAGCATGGACGCGGATTTGGTATTGTTGCCACCGAAATTGGAGAACTCGCGTCTCGATCGGCAGCCGCCACTCGCGAGATTGCAGCTTCGATCGAAACTATTCAGGAGCAAATTCACCAAGTCGTTGAAACGATGAATCGCGGTGCTACCCAAGTGGTTGAAGGGGCACATTCTGTTCGCAATGCCAAACAAAATCTGATTCACATCGTTCAGGTTTCGCAACAGATGGATCACTTGGTCAACTCGATTTCGGAAACGATGGTGTCTCAGGTGAATACTTCTCGATCGGTGACGAAGCTAATTCAAGAAGTCGCGCACGTTTCGACGCTCACTTCAGATTCGTCGGTGCGAGTCTCGAAAGCGCTGCGGCAAACCGTTGATATGGCGGAAGAACTTCAATCCTCAGTCGGAATGTTCAAGGTGCAGGCAAGCGATCGGAGTTAAAATATGAGGCAATCTAGACTGCCAAAAAACCGCCATGCAAGTTCAACTCAAGCGCTACACGCCTGAAGAATATTTAGAACTCGAAGAAGCAGCGGACTACAAAAACGAGTACCGCGACGGAGAGATCATCCCAATGATCGGAGGAACCACTAATCACAACGAACTCTCTCTTAATTTTGCCGCTGCTCTGAAAAATTCCCTCAAACGCCAAAACTACAAGATTTATATTGGTGATGTTCGTCTCTGGATTCCTCGCTATCAGCAGTATACCTATCCCAACGTGATGGTGATTCTGGGGCAGCCTAGCTATCACGGTAAAGGAACAACCACGGTCACAAATCCTCAAGTGATCGCCGAAGTGCTATCGAAATCGACTCAAAACTACGATCAAGGGGATAAGTTTACCGCTTACCGATCGATTCCCAGTTTGCGCGAATATCTTTTGATCGATCAAGTTCAATTCCGGGTCATGCAGTATACCAAAACCGATGCTGGCTCTTGGATTTTGACCGAAACCGAAGGCGAAACCGCGACTTTGACGCTTCAAACGATCGCGTTTCAATTACCGATCGGCGACTTGTATGAAGGAGTCGATTTTGCTCAGAGCGAACCGCCACCAGAGCCGCCAGACGAACGCGAACGATCGAGCTAAAGCATTCTAAATTGGGATTCTCGCAATCCAAAAACTCGCGCTATAATGAAAGAACATCACGGGGCTGTAACGGTTTCGACAGGCTGGCGAACGTTCCATCGAGATGCAGGTCGAGAGGGAGTCCACTCTCGTAAATCTAGGCTCAAAACAATAGATGCAAACAACATCGTACCCTTTGCTCGTAAAACTGCACCTGTTGCAGCATAAAGCACCTCTAGTTTAGGTCCGAGCGCTCACTGTCTGACACCGTTAAAGGCATGAGCACAACCCCAACGGTTGCTCTAGATCTTCACCTCTGGTTGGCGATCTAGCTAAGACAATACCGGAGAATCCCATTATCCGGGACAAAGGATAGTTCCCGCTTCGAGGATTAGAGAAGCTAAACCTGTGAATGATTGGTGAATCAATACCTAGTTTGGACACGGGTTCGACTCCCGTCAGCTCCACTTCTTACTAAAAGGCGACCTGTGAACAGCGGGTCGCTTTTTGCTGAATTGCCCTGAAATAGAATTTGCGATCGTACTCAGGCTAGAGGCATAACAGTACACTGAAGTTGGACAGTTTAGAGAAAGAGGCTTACTAGATCGGGCGTTTCTAGACTGCTGAAGAAGTTTTGAGGGCTGGGAGATGGGCTATTTGGTGGCGGTATTGGGCGATCGGATTCAAGCTGAGGCGGCGTATTCAGCCTTAGAAGCAGAAGGATTGCCAATGGATAAAATTTCGATCTTGGGACGGGGCTATAAAAGCGCGGATGAATATGGCTTGATTGACCCGAATGAAACGGCTAGAAAACAGGTGCGCTTGATGGCATCGTGGCTCGTGCCGTTTGGTTTTCTAGGCGGTGCGGGATTTAACTTGATTACGGGACTCGATACGTTTGCGTGGGCAGGGGAGATTGGCAGCCCGCTGATTGCGGGAATTTTGGGCGGGTTGTCGGGACTGATGGGCAGCGTGTTTGTGGGCGGAGGAGTCGGAATGGTGATTGGCGGGGGGGATGCGTTGCCGTACCGCAATCGATTGAATGCAGGAAAGTATATCGTCGTCGTCAAAGGATCAGAAGCACTGATTCGTCAGGCGACTCGCAGTTTGAGAGCGTTTGATCCTGAAAGTTTGCAGGGATACGCTGAATCAAACACGGTGTATTAAAGGTGGATTAAACGTGCCAAAATTCAAAGTCAGCCGGGGATTGATTCGGCTGAGCTTTTCGGGTGCTAGACAGGCACAAATTCAGGCTGGATCGCATGGTCGATCGCTTGACATACTGCGCCTTCTTGCGACAGGTCAAACTCAAACCATTGATTTTGCCAACAGAGACGGAACTTTAATCGTGTCCAATGTTTGGGTAAATTTGGACAGGCAACTAAGCCAAAGTCGGTGAAGCGAATGCCCGCAAACCCAAAGACGATCGCTTGCCAAACGCCACCTGCTGAGGCTGCATGAATTCCTTCTGAAGCATTGCCACGCACATCTTCGAGATCGACTAATGCCGATCGCATAAAGTGCTGATAGGCTTCATCGATCTGGTGCAAATCGCAAGCCAAGATTGCATGAACCGCAGGACCTAACGATGAGCCATAAACGTGATCGGTGCGAGGAACGTAGTAGTCCCAGTTTGCTTGCAGCGTTTCGTGATCAAACTGTTGCCGCAGTAGGTAGAGCAGCATCAACACATCTGGCTGTTTGAGGATCTGACGTTCGCTGGTGGCTTCAATGCCTAGAAGCGCTTGCATGGAGCGCGATCGCGGTTCGTAATCTTCTAGATCTACATCCATCAAATCGAAGAAACCATCACATTGCTCGATGATCTTCGTTTCAGGATCAGGAGTGACGGTTAAGTTTTGGGCGATCGCAGTCCACTTTGCAAAGCGATCGGCGTTTAGAGCTAATTCCTGTTGCAATCGGGTTGCGGTTTCGGGATACGATCGCGCCAGCCAATCCCACAGCATGATTGCAGAACTGAGATGCCACTGCGCCATTGCATTCGTAAAAGCGTTGTTGTTAACGCGATCGTGATTTTCATCAGGACCAATCACGTCGTTAATCTCACAGCGTTCTCCGTTCCATTCGACTCGGCTTGCCCAGAATTTTGCGGTTTCGAGCAGAATTTCTGCCCCATAATCTCGCATCCAAGCATCATCGCCCGTGATTCGCCAGTATTGCCAAAGACCATAGGCAATATCCGCATTGAGATGCACTTCGATATCACCGCACCAAATCCGAATCAGTTCACCGTTTGCACCCGGAACCCAGCGCGGCGTGGCATCGTCGCCTGTACTCGCACTTTCCCAAGCGTACATTGCGCCTTCGTAACCCGCTTCTTGGGCTTTGCGTCGTGCGCCGTCTAGGGTGCGATAGCGATAGGTCAAAAGATTCTTGGCGATCGCAGGTTGAGTCAGGGCAAAGAACGGCGCGATGAAAATTTCGGTGTCCCAGAAGACGTGACCCCGATAGGCAAATCCAGACAGCGTTTTGGCGGGGATGCTAACGCGATCGTCGTGTCGCGGAGCCGCAATCATCAACTGAAATAAGCTATGTCGAATGCTGATTTGGGCTTTCGGGTCGCCTTCGATTGTCACATCGCTGTTTTGCCACGCGATCGCCCAAGCGGTGATATGTGCTGCGAATAGCGTTCTATAGCTTGGCGCTTTTGCTAATCGTCTTAGTGCTACCGAAAGCGGAAATTCTGTGTCACGCGAAGTATAGACCGAAACGATCTTTTCAACGGTGATCGTTTGATGCGGGCAAATTGTCGTCGATGTGGATAGAGTCGAATGATCTTCGGTGCTGCTAACGCTAAGATTGTCATTTTCTCTCGTGACAATCAGCTTGGTAGCCAATCCTAATTCCAGCCCTGTATGCAGCGTTTCATTTGAGAGCCAGATAAGGTTGCCAGCGCTCCCAGACTTTAGGGTCATCCAATGGGGAGTAGTGACCGTTAAAGGGTGTCGATCGCAGCCTGACTCAATCTCAACGGTTCCCGTAAAGTCGATCGATTTAATCTGACATCGCATTGCCATCAAATGCTGATCGGCAAAGCTGCAAAACCGCTCAAATCGAAACTCGAAGTGATGTCCACCCGGACTGCGCCATTGAATCGTGCGAGTTAGGAGTCCCAATTTTAGATTGAGTTGTCGATCGTACTTAAGAATGTCGCCGTGATCGAGTCGAAACACTTCGCCATCTAATCGAATGGTTAAGAGCAACCAATTCGGACAGTTTACTAGTTCAGTTTGAACGATCGGCGCATCATCGTACATTCCGTGAATTAATGTGGCGGCTTGATCTCCCGGAAATCCTTCTTCAAAACTGCCGCGAGTACCGAGATAACCGTTGCCGATCGTAAACACCGTTTCTTGAGCATGAAGCCTGGATGGGTTGAATTCTGTTTCAAGAACGTTCCATCCTGTCGTATCTGTTGTCATGCACCCCAATTCGGACATAGAAACCTGAGACATAGCCGTAGACCCTTACGATCGCTAAATAAAGCCAGTTGATGCAGGGTTGGAATGTAGCGATTTGATCACGTTACAGTTTTGATGTAAAAATCGATGATGCGTGAACTGCCTGTTTCCATCCCCCTATTGATAGATTCACGCAACCACCTTGCAAAATACGACTGACTGCATGATTCGATATAAAGCGAAATATTTCTAAACTTTGTAAAGACAAATGAATAGCTGGTCAAAGCTTTGAGCGTTGCATTGCTCGATCAGGGGTGATTCGTTTTCTGCAATTGCTCACCCGTTTTCTGCAATTGCTCGCCCGTTTTCTGTAATTGCTCAGTCATTTGCTGGAATTGCTTACCCATTTTTGATAATTGCTCACCCGTTTTCGATGATTGGTAATTCGTTTTCGATCATTGCTCAGCCATTTGCTGGAATTGGTGATTCGTTTTCTGTAATTGCTCAGTCATTTTCGATAATTGTTCACCCATTTTTGATGATTGCTCAGTCATTTGCTGGAATTGCTAATCGCAGAGCGAACTAGATTCCATCCTGCGATCGATCCCGTTGTAACCAACCTCTGACATAATCAGAGTCAAATCGTTTGGAGCGCGAAAATATGCTTCCTTCTTGGTTAATCATTGGTGGTGTAACGTTTTTGATCGGGTTGGGCAGCAGCATTCTTCGCCCCAAAGATATTAAATGGTTCAATCGATTGCAGCGTCCGAGGTGGCTGACGTTTGAGAAAGCAATTCCGATTATTTGGACGATCGTATTCATCTGCGGCGCGTGGTCAGCTTATATCGTTTGGGAAAAAACGCAGAACTGGCAACTGATGGCGTTTTATGCCCTGGTTGAAATCACGATCGTTGCTTATTCTCCCGTTTTGCTCTGGACAAGAAGCTTACTCAACGGCACCATCATCGGCGGATTTGGATTTATTTTAGGATTGGTTCTCACGGCTTTCGTCCTGCAAATTTCAGGCACAGCCGCACTATTACTGGTGCCTTATCTGCTTTGGAGTCCGATCGGAACCTATGCAACCTGGGCGATCGGGCAACTCAACCCGGAATCGCTTTAAGCTCAGACAGCGCTAAGATGAAAGTGATAATCTCGACCCCGTGCCAATGAACCGCGAAGATCGTTACGTCGATACAGCCCTCGGTCTTATTTCGACTCAAAGCTTCCCTGCGATCGTCGGGACGGCTGACATGATGCTGAAGTCTTCCGGGGTGACGCTCGTCGGCTACGAAATGATTGGCGGCGGCTACTGTACCGCAGTTGTGCGCGGCGGGATTTCGGATGTGCGACTCGCGATCGAAGTTGGAGCCGAAACCGTCGAACAGTTTGGCATGAAGTTCTCAACGGTAGTGATTGCTCGACCGATGCCGAATTTAGACGAAGTACTTCCGATCGGCAGCAAACTTGCGGCACTGATTGGGGAGCATAGTACAAATCAATTCCGTAACTTAGCCGTGGGACTGCTAGAAACGCGAGGTTTTCCGGCGATGGTTGCCGCTGCCGATGCGATGCTCAAATCTGCCGATGTGACTTTGACGGCATATCATACGATCGGAGATGGGTTGTGTACTGCGATTATTCGCGGCACCGTTGCAAATGTGGCAATGGCGGTCGATGTGGGAATGCAGGAAGCGGAACGAGTCGGAGAACTGCATTCTGTGATGGTGATTCCGAGAGCGCTAGACGACT
>DATJEM010000474.1:0-3489 GCA_035496615.1 Leptolyngbya sp. | reverse complement strand
GGCAAAACTTATGATCTTCTGGGTTCTCAAATTGACATTGAGGGCAGACCAGCATTCCAAATTCCTCAATTCCCGATCGGAAAGTTTTTTTAATGTTACGCAGATTTTGCAGGATGACCTAAATCTTTTTAGGTGTGTAGCAATTTTAGCTTAGGTTCAGCCGATCCCAGAGATCCGATCTCGATTTCGTCTTTCGGCTACTGTTAAAATACAATTAGCTTTTTCACAGGCATTATGATTTCATGACTACTGCTGCTCCCGCAAAAACTCAGTACGAAGCCATTATCGGACTCGAAACCCATTGTCAGTTAAACACCGAAACGAAGATTTTTTCGGATAGCTCCACGCAGTTTACGACTGATCCGAACGTTAATATTGACCCGATTTGTATGGGAATGCCCGGAGTTCTGCCAGTTCTGAATCAGAAAGTACTGGAATACGCCGTGAAGGCAGGACTCGCCCTGAATTGTCAGATTGCTCCTTACAGCAAGTTCGATCGCAAACAGTATTTCTATCCTGACCTGCCAAAGAACTATCAAATCTCACAGTTTGATTTGCCGATCGCAGAACATGGCTGGATCGAAATCGAAATCACCGACGACAAAGGAAAACCTGTGCTGGGTGAAGACGGCAAGGCAAAAACCAAGCGCATTGGCATTACTCGTCTGCATATGGAAGAAGATGCCGGAAAACTGGTACACGGCGGCAGCGATCGGTTATCGGGATCAACTTACTCGCTCGTCGATTACAACCGCGCTGGGATTCCGCTGTGTGAAATTGTCTCTGAACCGGATTTGCGAACCGGACTCGAAGCGGCGGAATATGCTCAAGAGCTACGCCGAATCATGCTCTACCTCGGCGTGAGCGATGGCAATATGCAGGAAGGCTCACTGCGATGTGATGTCAACGTTTCCGTCCGTCCAGTTGGGCAAGAAGAGTTTGGCGTGAAGGTCGAGATCAAAAACATGAACTCGTTTAGCGCCATTCAAAAAGCGATCGACTACGAAATCGAGCGGCAAACAACGGCGATCGAGAACGGCGAAACAATTGTTCAAGAAACGCGCCTGTGGGAAGAAGGAGCGCAACGCACAATCAGTATGCGGATCAAAGAGGGATCAAGCGATTATCGTTATTTCCCAGAACCGGATTTAGGTCCGATCGAAGTCGCTCCAGCACAATTGGAATCCTGGCGATCGGAACTGCCCGAATTGCCTTACCAAAAACGCCATCGGTATGAAGAAGCGCTCGGTCTTTCTGCTTACGATGCGCGGATTTTGACCGACGATCGAGCAATTGCCGAATATTTTGAAGCCGCGATCGCCGCCAAAGCCAATCCAAAACTAGCAGCCAACTGGATCATGGGCGACATCAGCGCTTATCTCAACAACGAGCGATTGAGCATCACCCAACTGGCACTAAAGCCCGAAACCTTGGCGGAACTGATCGCACTCATCGAAGACGGCACAATTAGCAACAAAATCGGCAAGGATGTTTTACCTGAACTGCTCACCACGGGCGGATCAGCGAAAGCACTCATCGAGCGGAAAGGCTTGATTCAAATTTCTGATGTCGGCGCGATCGAAACTGCGATCGATGCCGTTCTCGCTGCTAACCCGACCGAACTCGAACAATATCGCGGCGGCAAAACCAAGCTGCTCGGCTTTTTCGTCGGCAAAGTGATGAAGGAAACTGGAGGGCGGGCAGATCCGAAACTCACAAATCAATTATTGGCAAAGAAGCTCAATCAGGGCTAGAACCGGGATCAAGTCTGAGGGGACGATCGAAACTTCATTGCTCGCGTAGAAACACTGACCTCTGTGAAGCTTGATCAAAAAGTAGATGTAATTTCTACGAAGATCCGCTTAGGGGGTTACACCCCTCACCCGATTGATGGCATACTGTGCTAAGTAGATGCACCCTGATGACAGGAGGAATTCGCCAACCGCGACCCTCCTTTTTTCTTTTTAAACCCTCTAGCCTCTAGCTCCGACTCCCGATATAATCGCGGGAACTTAGCTGAGGTACATCATGGCAGATTGGCAGCAAATCTCAGGCGGCATCACAGCCCCCAAAGGCTACAAAGCAGCAGGAATTACCGCTGGACTCAAGCCCTCCGGACTCCCTGATTTAGCCCTGATCGTCTCTGAAGTCGATGCGATCGCCGCTGGAGTCTTTACCACGTCTCAAGTCCGGGCTGCCTGCGTCGATTATTGCCGCGAACGCCTGCAAGCCAAACCTACTACCCGCGCCATTCTTTGCAATGCTGGACAAGCCAACGCCGCCACAGGCGCACAGGGCATGATCGACGCGATCGAAAGCGCCCAACTGGTTGCCCAAGCGCTGAATTTTTCCTCTGATGCCATTTTGCTGGCTTCAACAGGGGTAATTGGGCAACGCATCAAGATGGATAGCCTGCGATCGGCAGTTCCCAATCTGATTTCCAGCCTTAGCGACACCGGAAATGATGCCGCAGCAAAAGCAATCACGACCACAGATTTAGTCACGAAGTCGATCGCGCTAGAAACCACGATCGGCGATCGACCCGTTCGAGTCGGTGGCATTGCCAAAGGTTCAGGCATGATTCACCCGAATATGGCGACGATGTTAGCGTTCGTCACCTGCGATGCGGCGGTTTCTCCTCCCTTGTGGCAGCAAATGTTAAGTCGGGCAAGCGATCGCAGCTTCAACCAAATCACGGTTGATGGCGATACCAGCACGAATGATAGTTTGATTGCGTTAGCAAATGGGCAATCGAGAACGCCTGCAATTACCGAAGCGGGAGCCGAAGCAGAGAAGCTCGAAGCGATGCTGACTGAAGTATGTATCTATCTAGCAAAAGCGATCGCGCGGGATGGCGAAGGCGCAACCTGTTTGATTGAAGTTCAGGTGTCGGGGGCAAATGATGATGAAGCAGCGCGGAAAGTTGCCCGAACGATCGCAGGATCTTCGTTAGTAAAATCGGCAATTTTTGGGCGCGATCCAAACTGGGGACGGATTGCCGGAGCAGCGGGGCGCGCCGATGTGATGTTTGATCAAGCAGACTTGCAGATTAAGCTTGGAGATGCAGTGTTGATGCAGAATGGACAGCCACAACTGTTCGATCGATCTGCCGCAAGTGAGTATTTGAAACAACAAGCCGCGAAAAGCTCGGACGGAAATCAACAGTCATTAGATCATCCTGTGCTGATTTCTGTGAGCATTGGAAACGGCGCGGGAAGCGGGAAAGCGTGGGGCTGCGATCTAAGTTATGACTATGTGAAAATTAACGCAGAGTACACCACTTAGAAATTTGCCTGTCTAAGATCAGATTGAGGGTTCACTGCAATTCGGGAAAGGCTGTGCGATCGCTTGCTTTTCCCAAACTGTTTCAGTCTAGAGGGTGTTATGCACTTTCGCTAGACTGGGAGGATGAGTAGAAAGCCATATCCGAGTGATGTGAGCGATGAAGAATGGGCACTTGTCGCTCCCTACTTAACCCTCATGAGTGAA
>DATJEM010000473.1:0-4078 GCA_035496615.1 Leptolyngbya sp. | reverse complement strand
GCGAAGGCTGGCACAACAACCACCATATGTATCAGTACTCGGCACGTCACGGGCTGAAATGGTGGGAATTCGATCTGACCTGGGTGATTATTCAAACGCTACAATTTCTCGGTCTTGCGACGAAGGTAAAAGTCGCGGGAGACCAGGCGTAGATTAGAGTTTAAAAATTAAATCCTGAACGATCGCAGCCTCCTCGATCGTTCAGGATTTCTTAGCGAAAAGCGGCTTTTTTTGGCTGTCCGGAATGTGGGGAATTCGACCCGAAGGGGTTAGCATAATTGGAATTGTGTGCGGGAGCGAGCGGCATGAAATTGCAGACGGGTGCAACCCTTCAGAGTGGAAAATATCGGCTTAGTCAAGTTCTGGGTCGTGAAAGTTTAGGAGCAACTTATCTCGCCACTCAAACGCTTTTGCATCAAACCGTGGTGATCAAAACGATCGACCCCAGCCTACAAATTACTCAAAGTTTCCCCCAACTCCGACTTCGCTTCATTGAAGAAACTCGGTTACTGGCTCGCTGTCAGCATCCCAGCATTGTGCGTGTTCTTGATTTCTTTCAAGAAGATGGGCTGCCCTTTCTGGTGATGGAATATATTCCCGGTCAGACCTTGTACGATCGCGTTGCCACCCAAAATGCACCGACGCTTACGGAAGCCGAAGCAATCCACTATCTCCGTCAGGCGGCATCAGCCCTCAGTATTGCCCATCGTCACGGCTTGATTCACCGCAACATTCGCCCGGAGACGATCGTCCGTCGTCAAGGAACCAATTTAGGCATTCTCGTCGGCTTTGGACTGGCTCATGATGTCGCAGTTTCAAACCCGATCGCAACCAACCCTTTTCTGCCTCAAGACCCGAACTGGGGTCGAGACAATCGATTCGCGATCGATTTCTATGCGCTCGCGGCAACCTTGTACTACCTTCTAACCAAACAAGCCCCAGACGGTGAGATTTCTCTTGAGCAATATGCTTGGAGTCCTGCAACTAAGCAAGCAATCTTACAAGGACTGACCCGCGATCCCCACCATTCACAAGGGCAACTTCAGACCGTCGATGATTGGCTACGTCTCTTGCCCAACACGACGCTACCGCTCATGGCAGCGAACACGATTGCTCAAACTCAGAACGGAGCCACCCCTGTTGTTACTAGCCCTCCAGCTTCAAACGGTCGATCGCTCATTCCGGTTCAGAACGGTCAACCCATCCCACCCACCGCTGCCAAAATTCCCGTTGAGCAACCTGATCCGGTGACACTTCCAATTAAGCTTCCCCCGGTTCGATCGACTCCCGTGCCATCGGCTTCAGTGCCATCGGCTTCAGTACCAATTGAGAGTGCCGCCTCGTCTCGTCGCCTTCCTAAATCTTTGACTCTGACGATCGCAGCCGCAGGCGCGATCGGGTTAGGATTCGGTCTCGCCCTCCGAATCAGTGCCGCTCGATCGCCTGACACCACGCTATTGCAACCCGTACAGCCTTTTGCTGAAAAAGAATGGAAAGGAACGATCAACCCTAGCAGTAATCATCTATCGGATACGCCGATCGAATCGGGTAAGCCAAATGCTACAACAACGCCACGAAAATTCGGCGATTCGGTCGATTCGGAAGTCGCTCAACCTTCTAGCCCGCCTAAAGTTGAAACTCCAGAACCCGAATACATTCCCCCCGTTCAGCCTCGCGTTCGGCGATCGCCTGCGATCATCGCGCCCTCGGTTCCTGTAAAACCTGCTCCTGAACCGATCGATACGCCGCCTGAACCGATCGCTCCGATAAAACCCGCTGTTTCCCATATTGCCCCGCCATCTGACGCTCCTGCTCCCCTTCCCCCAAAGACAACGACTCGTGAAGTTGCGCCACTCCCACCGCTCAACTCAACCCCGTAACAAAAAACCCCCAACCGAAGTCAGGGGCAATTAATCAGGGTGCATCTACCATTCCCCTTTACTCAATTCTCCTGATAGATCAGGACGTTTTAGAAAAATTACCCAAAATTGCGATCGTCACTCCCATCAACAAAACCAACGCGCCCAGCATGACTTGCCTTCCAGGGATTTCTTGAAAAAACGCGATCGCCAGAATCGTCGATCCCACTGGCTCTAATAAAATAACCAACGTCACGATCGTCGGCGACAGATGCCGCATTGCCCAGTTAAAGCTAGTATGTCCAATCAGTTGCGGAAACGCTGCCATTAACGCAATGTAGACATAAGTTGGAATGGGATAGCCAACATACGATCCACCGAATAGGAACGGTAACGGAAACAGCACGATCGCCGCAGCACTATAAGCAATCGTGACATAGCTGCCAACGCTCAATCCCTGCCGCTGCGCCTCCCGTCCTAATAACAAATATAAGCTCGCTGCCCAGGCTCCCACGATCGCCAGCCCATTCCCAAGTAACGGGTTACTCCCATCTGGACGTGCGTGATCCAGTCCAATCAGAACGCCGCCCCCGATCGCAATGCCAATTCCCCAAAATGTTGCACGAGTTGGCTTTTCTCGAAACCAAACCCAGCTTAGTAAAGCGACCCAGAGCGGATTGGTTGTGACAAGCGTTGTAGAAGCCGCGATCGACGTATACGACAGCGACGAAATCCAAGTCGCAAAATGTATCGCCAGTGCCACCCCTGCTGCGATCGCAAACTTGATTGCACTCGGTTGGATAGGTTGAAACGAACGCCAAGTTGGAATCAGGACGATCGCTGCAATTAATAATCGCGATGCTGCCAATACTAGGCTGAATCCAACGCCCGAAGTTCCTGAAGCTGCTGTCGCCAACCGAACCAGAATTGCCGCCGTTGACACCGATAAAATTCCAACCGTCAGCACGATCGTGAGTGTAAGAGGATTCGATCGCATTTTTCTGCCCCAATAGCTCCTGCGAAATGGACGGTCTTAAAGACTACCACTGCACAATCAAGGCTAAATTTTCATGCGTCTTTTTTGATGTCGATCGCTTTCCCACTCTGCATTGATTCTGATAGCGCTGCCAAAATTTTCACCAGTTCTGCACCCAGCCACCCTGAAGAAATCTCAGAAGCGCGATCGTGCTTCACACAATCCAGAAAATGATCGCAAACTTGCTGCAATGGCTCTTGGTTCGGTAGCTCAAGAATTTCTCGACTTTGGGCGATCGGCTTAAAGTGGGAATCGAACGTTCCCCACTGCACGATCAAAGGTTCCTGCGTGAGTTCATCGAAGATCAGACTGCCATTTTCGCCCACAATGCACGATCGACGCTGTTTATCCGGATTGAGCCAACTTAAATGAAGCGTTGCTCGGAACCCACTCGGATAGGTCAATGTTGCCCAGACGGTATCTGCTAACCCTTTTTGCAGCCAAACCGATCCGATCGCCTCAACTTGACAGGGACTCTCCCCTAGCCAGAAATTCAAAATCGCAATATCGTGAATCGCCAAATCCCAGAGGGCATCGACATCAAACCGAACGGGGCTGAGATGCGTTCGGGTCGCATACCCATAACGCAAATCCCCCAACTGACCGGACTGAATCAACGATCGCCCCCGAATGACCGCAGGATGAAACAAATAAGTGTGATCGATCACCAACTGCCGCTGTTGCTGGTTTGCAAGTCGGCAAAGCTGAATCGATTCAGTAACGTTCAAAGTCAAAGGTTTCGCCGCAAGAACATGAAGATTTTGCTTTAGTGCCGCTGTAATTAACTCATAGTGAGTTGCAGCAGGAGTTGTAATCACAACCGCATCTAAATTGCTCAACTCCAAAGCATCCTGCCATTGCGTCGTCAGAAAAACGCGATCGCTCAGTTCAAACCGTTGAGCGACGGCTTCTAACTGCTCAAGACAAGGATCAATCACCGCAACGATTTTCGCATTTGGATGCTGCAAGAAATTTCGCAACAGATGCACTCCCCAACGCCCCACCCCAAACACCGCGATCGTGATTTGCTCTGACATAACGCCTGATATACCCATTCCTGTAGAGTGACGGCTGGCAAGTCAGGCTGAGATTAAGTCGCCTGACGGCTTAACACCAAAAACGCTTCTTCTGCCGCTGCTTGTTCGGCAGCTTTACGCGATCGACCCGTCCCTTGTCCGAGGCA
>DATJEM010000472.1:0-3651 GCA_035496615.1 Leptolyngbya sp. | reverse complement strand
TAAGCGAGTGCTTCCCCTAAAATGGGTGATCCGTCGGTTGCCGGGTAAGTCGTGACATCGGCAAATCGATCGGCTCCTGGTGCAAACCGCTTGAGGAAGTGCTTCATCAAGGCTTGATAGTTGCCTTCTTCCAACGCGTTTAGCACAAATCGATCGCCGACGTGCAGCAAGGATTCGATCGCCCGATCTTTTGCGACTGCGATCGAGATTCCTAGCGGTTCAGAACTTGCTTGAGCCACCCAAGATGCCAGCATGGCGCTCGAAATATCGCCTTTCTTTGCAGTGATAATATACAGACCGCCGCTGATGCGACCGAGCGCTTTATCTAACTCAGTGTCGAGTGCCTTCATCTGTTTGACAGCCCGATCGCGGGTGAGCCATTGCCCTAAGTCGGTTCCCGATTCGTCGCAGAGTTGGTACATGGCTTCGGTGGGTTCGACCTCGATTTTAATCGGCTCGAATTTCTCAGTCAGTCCAACGGCTCGAAACTGGTTGCGAATCGGATAAACGGCTTCGTCGTTGCCTCCTCCGACTTCAAATAGTCCAAAGTTTTGTTTGGAGTTGGCAGCGGCGAGAATGGTGCCGATCGCGGCTCTGGCGTTTTCGGCAGTTTCCCCGGTCTGCGGTGGCATTCCTAGCACGATCGCGCTGGAGAGTTCGACCAGTTCGCGGACTTCTTGCGGATCGGCAACGCGCAAATCCATCATTTCTACCGCGACTCCGGTTTTGGTGATTCCGCCTGCGATCGCTTGAGCGAGTCGATCGCCGTAGCCATATCCCGCGACATAGAACAATCCTACGGTTGTCGTTGCTTTCGCTTGGGTTTGGCTCCAGTCTTGATAGCGCCCGACTAATTCTTTGAGGTTGTAGCGGAGCAATGGCCCGTGACCGGTGGCGATCGTCGTAATTTCAGGAAGGGCATCAATGCGCTTGATGGCACCGAGTACCGATCGAGCATTCGGAGCCATCAGGCAGTCGTAGTATTGACGAAATTCGGCTTCGAGAATGTCAAGGTCTTCGTCGTAGGTGTGATCGTCGCAGAAGTGCATCCCGAACGCATCACAGGTAAATAAAGTTTGCGTCTTGTGGTCGTAGGTGAAAATTGTGTCGGGCCAATGTAAATTGGGTGCGGAGACAAATTCAAGTTCGTGACCGTTGCCCAAATCTAAGCGATCGCCACTTTTGACAATTTTGCGCTTGAACGGCTGATGTACGAACCCTTCCAGAAATTGCACTGCTACTTTTGCCGCCACGATCGTAATATCAGGATTAAGCGCCAGAACATCACTGACCAAACCGCTGTGATCTGGTTCGGTGTGGCTGATGATCAAATAATCGATCGCCATCGGATCGATCAGTTCGTTCAGGGCATCTAGGTAAAGTTCGCGGAATTTTGCGTGAGAGGTATCGACTAGGGCAGTTTTCTCGCCGCGAATCAGAAAAGAATTGTAGGTTGTGCCGTTGTCGAGAGAGAATTCGATATCAAAGCGATCTCGATCCCAGTCGAGCGATCGAATGGTGGTAGTTTCGGGTGCGATTTCGCTAGTTTCAGTCGTGAGGCGAACTCGTGATCGAGTGGAGCGAGGAGCAGAAGCGACCATAAACGATCTCCCAAACTTTGGTTAAACGGTAAAACAGTTCTCTGATAGATTGATTTTCGCTTGTTTCATCTCAATCTGTAAAGTTTCAATAAGTAAGGCTAACGATAAGTGAATCTAATAGACAGCGATTGGATTGCCCTAAATATTGGAAATTCTCGGTTGCATTGGGCTGGGTTCAAGAATCATCAGATCCAGGAAAGATTTGATACGCCTCATTTCAGCGACAAATCAGGAGGTCTATCGAGCGACTGTTTCTTCGATCTTACGTCAAATCAAATTAGTTTAATTAATCGATCGCGTTCACAAACGTTAATCGACTCAGAGCTATGGGTCGCGTCCGTGGTTCCACAACAACTGAGCTACTGGCAAGACGTTGCTAATCTACGCGAGATTGTCCTGGATGATATTCCCCTTCAGCGACTCTATCCTACTTTAGGAATCGATCGCGCTTTGGCGTTGTGGGGGGCAATTCAACTTTATGGCAGTCCAGCGCTTGTGATCGATTGCGGAACCGCGATGACTTTTACAGGCGCAAATGGCAAAAATCAACTGATTGGAGGCGCGATCGTTCCTGGGGTTCGATTGCAGTTTCAGGCTTTGGGGCAACATACGGCGGCACTTCCCACGATCGACCAGGTTGAGAAATTGCCTCTACGATGGGCAAAAGAGACTCAGGGCGCGATCGAGAGCGGCATTTTGAATACTTTGCTATCAGGAATTCGCGGGTTTGTTGAAGATTGGAATCGGCAATTTGAGCGAAGTACGATCGTTTTAACAGGCGGCGACGCTGATTTAATTTACCGATTGTTGGAACAGACTGAGCCGATAGAACAAATGCGGCTCGATTTGAATTTGGTGTTTTGGGGAATGCGATCGATTCGCGATTTGCACCAATTCTAAAGCTTTACTATCAACTCTTGAGCATATCCATTGTGTTCCCACGCACCTGTAGCTACTCCAGCAATACCGACAATGACACCACCTACGATCGGAATTTGCTGCAATTTCTTAAACTCTTGAATCTGATAGCAGCGGCAATCTCCAGTTGTTACGAGACGTGCCCAATGTTCACAATTGAACCGAAATAGTTGATATTGCCATTTTTCATGAAACTGATTGACAGAGAGGTGCAGCGCCTTTTTGATCTGTACTTTTTCTAAGTGCATTACCCACTGAGCGGGTTGAAACCGATTCCAATCGACCTGCCAGATTTCTACTCTTCCTATGTCTTGCTGACGACTATGATGAATCGGTTGCCATCCTAGAGACTCTGAATCATTCAGTTGCACAGAGTAGTGTAAAGCCCCAGCCTTTGGAGAGTCACGGTGATATAGCAACCGTCCATAGTGAGGATGAAAGAAATTTTTGTCGATTAGGGAGTGAAGCGTTGACATAAAATTCGATCGATCAATTGATTCGATATCGATCGCTAGTTTTCCCAGATCGAAGTACCGACTGATCTAAGAGGATGTTTTAAGCGATCGTGGTCTTTCCCTCGAAATAATCTCGAAGCTGCTTTCCGTGATCATGAGCCAGTCGATCGAGCGACACTTCCGAACGGCGAAATGCTTGTACGTCTGAGACTTCATCAATATCGGTGGGGTTGAATGCTCCGATCGCTTCCACTTCAACGACCACACAAATCGAGTGCATTCTCGGATCGCGATCGGGAGCCGAGTAAACTCCCACCAAGCGCCGAATTTTGGTCAACTCCAATCCCGTTTCTTCTGCCAACTCGCGGCGAATTGCGGTTGGCAAATTTTCGCCCCAATCGACAATCCCCCCCGGAAGTCCCCATAAGCCGTTATCTCGTCGCCGAATCAGCACAATGCGATCGTCCGGTAATACTGTAATAATGCTTGTCCCCGTGACCGGATGCCGGAAAATGACACCCAAAACGGTTTGAAAATAGCGCCAGAACCGAGGCATAAACTAAGAGAAAAAAAGGGATGGCGCGGCGATCGCAAGAAACATAAGAGCACGATCGTTTTGAATGAGATCGCTTTCGGACTCGGAGGAAAGGACTCTAAGAACAGTTAGATTAAGTCTG
>DATJEM010000471.1:0-3309 GCA_035496615.1 Leptolyngbya sp. | reverse complement strand
CAAAATGCGGCGATGATGGACCTCAGTTCAAGGGAATTTTCATCCGCAACCTAGCGTATCTGCACCAAGTTTCACCCAATCCTCGCTATAAAGCCTTCATTGTGAAAAATACGGCTTCGCTGTTGTCAAATAGCCGCAACGATCGACATCAATTCGGCTTGAGTTGGTCATCCCAGTTTGATCGGGCAGATGCTGCCCGTCAGAGCGCTGCGCTAGATGCGTTGAATGCTTCAATTCTGCTGAGGTCTTCTTGTCGGGCTGAAGTCAGCGATCGAGCCGTCGATCGAGCCATCCCGCTTCCCCTGTTCTCAGCCGTTCCCACCGAGGAAATCAAGCCGTTAAGTTTCGTTCCCACTCAATCAGACGAAGTGCAGCCTTTGGGTCTAACGTTTCAGGCTGAAATTAATCCGATCGAGCCATCGTGGAATGATGCCAGCGGTTTGATTGCTTTTCTTGCAACGCTACGATCGCTGCAATAGAATATCGACACACGAATTTGTAACTTATGCGATCGCTTTACTTTTTGCTTCCTGGAACCGGAAAACGCTTTGCCTGTGGGGGGTTATGGGCAGAACTCAAAGCTTTTGAACTGGCAAAGCAGATTTGTCCAGCCGAAGTTGTGACCTATCGCCAACGCGAGAAAGGGACTCAGTTTCTGGATGATGTGCTTCAGCAATCAAACCTGAGCAACGTCATCTTTGTGATGAGTTGGGGGTTTGATGTGGCGAAGTTAGCGAAACGATTGAAAAGCCATCACGCGATCTATCACGCTCATAGTTCGGGCTATGGTTTTACGCTTCCCTCCAGTGTTCCAATTATCACGGTGAGTCGTAATACGTTGGGATACTGGGGACAGCTTTCTCCAAGTTCACTCATCTATTATTTGCCAAATCAAATTTCTGATGAATTTAGCATTTCAGGTTTGCATCGCGATATTGATGTCTTAGTTCACACTCGCAAATCATCCGAGTATTTGTTAAAACAATTAATTCCCGCACTTCAGCAGCGTTGTAAAGTTGAAGTGATTAGTGGTTACGTGGATAGTCTGGCAACGGTTTTCAATCGGACAAAAATCTACTTATATGACTCTGCGGAATATTGGGCACAACAGCGTGTGAGTGAAGGGTTTGGACTGCAACCGATGGAAGCGATCGCCTGTGGTTGCCACGTTTTTTCGAGCGTGAACGGCGGACTGTCAGACTATTTAGATCCGGGATTTAATTGCTACAAAATTGCTGGTTATTCAACCGAATACGATGTCCAACGAATTTTAAGCGCGATCGCGCAGCCAAAACCGCCCTTACCGGAAAGCGTTTTGGCTGAGTATAGATCGCCCAACATTTTGCAGCGATTCGACGTTATTTTGCGCGAAGCGAATGAATTTTTTGATCACAAGCAGACCCACCCCGCCACGATCGCGCCGTTGACTCGATCGCGGGTAGCAACCTTGAGGATGAAGCGAGCGATCGCTAAAGTTTGGAGAAAGCGATTCCATTCTAAAGCCGACTGAGCCATTAGCTCGATCGCGAGATCAAAGGAGCGCTTAGTGCCACAGGAACCCTGACAGCAACAGCGGCACAAGCAGAACCGCGATCGTAATAAACAACAATGTTCCTGGATCAATATCAATCACTTTCGGTTTGTTATCCATGATTCCGGAGGTGAACTGCTTTGATCTAATCCTATGACTCTGCCTCTGATCATTCAACTGATTCAACCCGTCATTCGTAGTTAAGCACTTGCTGCCTGAGCTAAGACCGTTCCAACCAGACAAGCTCCCGCCAGATTCACGCCTTCTAGGTTTGCATCTTGCAACTCCGCACACAGTAAATTTGCGCCTCCGAGGTTTGCTCCGGCTAAGTTTGCACCTTGTAAATCCGCTTCTTCTAAGTTCGCCTCGCTCAGTTGTGCACCTTGTAAATCCGCTTGGCTCAGGTTTGCACCGTGGAGGTTGACCCCATTGAGGTTTGCACCGCGTAAATCTGCGCCGCGTAAATCAACTCCTTGTAAGCTCACACCCATCAGGTTTGTGCCGCTAAGGAATGCACCGGATAAATTGGCGCGCGTCAAACGCGATCGCATCAAATTTGCGCCTCTTAGATTACTCCCACGCAAATCTGCCTCAGTCAAATCCGCCTGCATTAGGTTTGCGCCCGTTAGGGTTGCTCTCAAGTCTGCGCCAACTAGTTGACATCCCACCAAACTTGCACCGTCTAAGACTGCGCCCCCAAGCTTTGCACCCGTGAAATCTGCGCCCCCAAGCCTCGCACCTGCGAGATTTACGCCGCTTAATTCTGCTTTAGAAAGATCTTCGTCTTGCAAATCCACGCCCGCAAGCTGTTTGACGTTGCCCGATCGAACTGCTTGAATGTCCATCTATACTTGCTCCGTCACTTTTTCAGAAAGATTCAGCAACGCTTCATCTGAGTGAGAATCAATCAGCCACATTCCCGCCGCAATTTTCGGCATTTGCATCGGGAGGCTCAATCCTTGCTGCATTGCGCTCACCAGGAGACTCAGCGCTTCGACGAGTTTACTATCCCAGCGCTCGCCTGCTTCCGCTTCACACTGAGCGAGAGCCGTCGCCAATGCGGTCTCAGGATGGGTCGATTGCTGCTGCACAACCCGTTGCTGAAATTCTGCCAACAATCCTAAAATTCTCGACTCTAACGGAATCTCATCGCCTGCAAGTCCAGCAGGTTGTCCCTGCCCGTTCCAATGTTCAGATTGATGCGTGATAATTGTTGCGATCGCGGTTACCCGTCCCATGTTTCGCAAAATTTGTGCGCCAGGAACGATCGGACAACAGGGAGCTTCTCCAGGCTGATGCTCGCGAATGCGCCCAAAACTACCCGGACGGAGAACGCTATCCGGCTGCTGCAAAAAGGCTAAACGGTGAAGCAGTGCCGAAAGGCGTAATCGATTCAACTGCCAAGCCGGAAGATCAAGGAGCTGCGCCATTGCTTCAGAAAGCGATGCAACTTCAGCAGCAGCATTGGGGTTGCTGATGTCGGTTTGGTCAATCAGTTGAGCGAGACGGAGAAAGGCTTGAAGTTCATTAGAAATGAGATTGTTATCCAAGGCTTCGTGCTTTGTTCTTGCTTTCAGGTCTTCTTGCCCGGTCTGTAGATAGTTCACCACCATCGAAACCGCTTTGTAAATTTCGTCTTGTTCGCTCGTTTGGGCAGACATTTTGGCGACTTTCGATCGCAGTTGATTGGCTAAATCGGGATTGTATTGGTCAATGTGCGCGATCGTGAGATTCACCGTTTCTTCGACTAAGCCCGATTCAAACGTCCAAAAGCCGTA
>DATJEM010000470.1:0-4484 GCA_035496615.1 Leptolyngbya sp. | reverse complement strand
GATGAATGTATTTTAGTCGTTGCGAACCTTTCTCGATTTGTGCAAATGGTCGAACTTGACCTTTCTGCCTTTCTAGGGTCTGTTCCGGTTGAAATCTTCGGTCGAACTGAGTTTCCCGCCGTTGAAGATGCACCTTATTTTCTCAGCTTAGGCGCTTATGCGTTTTACTGGTTTAGTCTGAAACCGCAAGAAGTTGAAACGATAGCAGATGCAGAACTCCCGACCTTGAAGCTAACCGGAAACTGGCAAACTGCATTCACCAAGTCGAATAGCAAAGCTGCACTCGAAACGATTCTTTCAAACCATCTGATGCGGCATGGCTGGTTCCGGGCTAGAACGCGATCGATTCAATCGACTCAGATTGTTGAATCGATCACGGTTCCTTATCAAGACAACGAAGCACAAGTCGTTTGGCTGCAAGTCAACTTCATTCAAGGACAGCCCGAAACCTACATGGTGTTTGTGGCGCATGGAGACGACGATCGAGATGTTGCGAACGAGTCGATCATTGCTCAGATTGAGAACGATGGTATTTTGTTTGATGCGATCGCAGACACAACATTTCTGACTGGACTGCTGGATCTGTTCTCAAATGGTCAACGTTACTCTGGACAGTCTGGACAATTGAGGGCGATCGCGAGTCAACAATTCCCATCCTTTGAAGCAACATTGCTCAGAGGTGAACACAACAATACCTCTGTGCTCTACGGGGAGTCAGTGAAAACGGGTGCAGAAGCTTCCTTAGTGCTGAAACTGTTCCGCAAAGTTGAAGAAGGAATCAATCCAGACCTGGAAATGCGCCGATTCTTACAAACTCGATTCACCCAAATTCCTGCCATCTTTGGCACAATCGACTATCAAACTTCTAGCAAATCAACCTCAACGATCGCACTGCTGCAAGAGTTCATTCCCGATGCTCGAAATGCTTGGGAATACACGATCGATAGCCTCCGCAGTTACTTTGATTTTGTTACCACCTATGGCGATGACGTTCCAGACACACACAATATTGCAGACCTGCCAGAATCTGCTCGTACTTCGATCGAAACCTATCTGATTAACATTCAACTTTTAGGAGAGCGCACGGCTGAACTACATCTGGCTTTGGCATCTGATCTTGAAAACCCTGACTTCAAGCCAGAACCCTTTACTTCACTGTATCAACGATCGATCTATCAATACGCTCGCAACCTGACCGGGCAAGTCTTTCTAGATTTGCGAAATCATCTGCATCGAGTTTCTGATCCGGTTCTAGCGCGAGAAGTTTTAGAGCGATATCAGCCTTGTTTGGATCAGTTTCGGACTGTGTTGGATCAGAAAATCACAGCCTCACGGACGAGATATCATGGCGATTATCGGCTGGCACAGGTTCTCTATACAGGTAAGGATTTTCTGCTCATTGACTTTGAAGGCAATACTGCGCGCAGCTTAACCGATCGACGCATGAAGCGCTCTCCATTACGAGATGTAGCGGGAATGCTGCAATCTTTCTATGATGCGAGTGCGACCGCATTGAACAACGAAAAGAACAACGCTGAACTTGCACCAGAGCAATTGGAAAAGATGAATCAGTGGGCGGAGATCTGGAAGCAGCGGGTGAACGATGCGTTTTTGAATGCTTATCTTGGAGTCGCGCAACAAGGAAACTTTTTGCCGCAGAACCCGGAGGAATTGCAGCGATTGTTGGATCACTACTTGCTAGAGAAAGCGATCGCAGATTTAGGCAGAGCATTAGGCGATCCCGCTACCCAGCTTGAGATTGCCATGCTGAGACTCATTGAACTCTGTCCAGGAGAAACCCAAAAACTGCAATCTTAGAGGATGTTTTAACCGCCGCATTGCCCCGCCCGGTTAATCTCCGGGCGAGGTTGAAACGGAGCAAAGAGACTTTATTGTTGCTTCTAAAGCATTTTCTAAGCTCTACCTCGTAGTTTCTGGGTGTTCTCAACCAAACTTTGAGCGAAAGTATCAAACCTTTTAGAGAGTCCCTCATCGACTAGCTTGCCGTCTTCGCCAAACGCCTTCCAAGCTTGTCCAACGGCAATTTGTTCGGGAATTGTCCAAGCGTGAACCCAGCGCAAAATGACTCGCAAATCATTCAGTGAATTGTTATTCGACTGTCCGCCGAGAACGCTAATCACCCCTGTAACTTTGCCTGTAAATTCTTCAAATCCCATCAAATCCAAAGCATTTTTCAGGACACCACTGACGCTGCCGTGATACTCAGGAGTCGCTAAAATAATCGCATCTGCTGCATTCACCGCGTGCTTCAGTTTGGCAACGCCTGGAAAATCAGCGTAGTCGTCGCCGCCATCGCAAAATGGCAAATCGAGCGATCGTAAGTCTAATATTTCCACTTCTGCGCCTAATGCCGCAACGCGATCGATTGCAACCTTTAGCGCTCGCTGACTATAGGAGCCAGGTCTTATACTTCCAGCAATGCCAACAACTTTGACCATGAGGCGGATTCCTTGAAAACGATATGATAGTATCATATCAAAACAAACTCATAATGACTACGCATTAGTAAAGAGAAAGGAGTAATTTCGATGACCTCAGCAGTTCAACCGACTCAGTTAGACAGCCCCCAAGAATGGGACTTATCTGATTTGTATCGAGGGTTCAATGATCCAAAATTGGCTCAGGATCTCGAATCTTTACATATCCAAGCAGGCGAATTTCGCGATGCGTTTCGCGGCAAAGTGAAAGATTTAACCTCCGAACAGTTGGCGGATTGCTTTAAGACGTTGGAAGCGATCGCAGAAAAATCGGGCTATCTCTATGCTTTTCCGTCTCTGATTTTTTCTGCTGACACCCGCAACACTGAAGCAAAGCAATTCCTCGATAAAGTCATGGAAGCGCTCACGGGGATTGAAAATCAACTCCTGTTTTTTGATCTTGAACTTCAGAGCTTAGATGCCGCAAAATTTGAAACATTACAGAAATCATCGGTTCTCGCAGCTTACCAACACTATCTGAATCGGATTGCGAAGTACCGTCCTCACACGCTTTCCGAGGAAGTTGAACAAACTCGCAACCAAGATAGTTTGACGGGGCGACAAGCATTTATTCAACTGCGATCGGTACATCTTGGCGAACAGGAATACGACCCTGTCACCACTCCCGATGGTCGCACAGTCAGCACTGAATCTGAACTCAGCGCGTTGTTGTATCATCCTGAGCCAGAGGTGCGGACAGCGGGCTATCAAACAGTTCGCAAAGTGATGAAACAGCATAATTCGCTGTATGCCTACATTTTGAATTCTGTTGCCCAGGATCACAAGCTCGAAAATCAGATGCGCGGCTATGAATCGACCTTGCAGAAACAGCTATTAGCCGATGAAGTTTCGGAACCTGTGTTTCGAGCGATTATGACCGGAACGAGCGATCGCTTTGATTTATTCCAACGCTATTACAAACTCAAAGGGCAAGCTTTAGGTCAGCACATTCGCACCGCTGATTTGTATGCCCCCTGGGCAACCGAAAGTACTCCGTCAATCCCGTATAAAGCAGGCGTTGAAACATTACTTTCTGCGTTAGATCAGTTTGATGCGAACTATGCTCGACGCGCCGAAGAGTTCTTTTTGAAGAACTGGGTAGATGCGAAAGTGCGTCCGGGGAAGCGAGGCGGCGCGTTCTGTGCTTATACCTACGGCAAGCATAGCTATCTATTGATGTCGTACACCAACGATTACAATTCATTGTTTACCCTTGCTCATGAGATGGGTCATGGGCTGCACTTTGCTTGGATCGACGATCGACAAACTTATTTCAACAGCAATCCGCCCATGGTCTTGGCAGAAATCGCTTCGACGTTCAATGAACTGTTGCTGCTTGATTATCTACTAAAGCAAGCCAAAGACGATAAAGCACTCACAAAATCATTGATCACTCGCCAGCTTGAAGATCAGTTAAATCTACTGTTCCGGCAGAGTACGATCAGTCGGTTGGAGTTGGCAGTCCACGATCGAGCCGCTCAAGGTAGCTTTGATCAGGCTTTTGTGAACGAAGAATGGATGAAATTGTATCAAGCCCTGTGCGGCGATGCGGTTGAAGTTCTGCCCGAACATCAATATGATTGGGCACGAATCGGACACATCTTCTTCAAGCCATTTTATTGCTATCAATATACGGCATCAAACATTGTCAGCCTTGCTTGCTATCAGAAGTATCTTGAAGTCGGAAAAGACTTTATTCCAGGATATTTGGAACTCTTGGCGGCAGGTGGAAGCTTGGATCAAGTTGCGGCACTCCGCCAGTATGTCGGTGTTGATATTGAAGATCCAGCAACGATTCGAGGTGCATTAACCTACGTCGAAAAGCTGCTGGATCAGCTACAAGCCAGTTTGTAGCAATTACTTGTGGCGGATACGATCGTACATCTTGACGTATTCACCACAGGGATTCTTCCAGGAGTAGTCGTACTTCATCCCTTGAATTGCCAACCGCTCAAAGATTTCGCGATTCTGTCCCCACAGATCAAA
>DATJEM010000469.1:0-4014 GCA_035496615.1 Leptolyngbya sp. | reverse complement strand
CCTCTGCAATCACTTCACCCAAGTTGTGCTGATTCTCTGGATCAAACCGATAGATGCAAGCCCGATCGACCTTTAATGACTGTCGAAGTTCTTGAGTCGCGGTTGTGAAAATCGTGTCGAGGTGCAGCGATTTCCGCATTTTTGTCACAACATTAAATAACACTCGCTGTTGTTCTGTGGCTTGTTGCAACTGATCCGTTCGTTCCTGAACTTGTCGCTCTAAATTTGCATTGAGCGACTGCAATTTTTGATGAGTTTCGTATTGTTGAATGGCGGTTGAGAACTGTTGAGCAATTTCATGAGCAAACTCCAGATCGCTCTGCTTCCAGGGCTGGCTTTGTCCCTGCCGCGCTTCTCTCCACACATCAAACGACTGGCGCGGGTAAAGTTGCCGCTGATCCGGATCATGCTGTCCTGCCCACAGAATTTCAGTTTCAACCTGATCGCGAAAAACAGTCAGATACCCCAGCAGTTGCCGTCGATACCACAGCGGAATCACGACTAAGCCGCGAATATCCGTCGATCGAAAAGCAGGCTGAAGATTTCGCAAGGTCGGTTCTTTGTACAAATCTACGATCGTCCAAATCGGGTCTTGCTCTGACTGAAACCGTTCTTGCCAAACGCTGTACTCTTCTAGGAGCGAAAACGCTGCCTGTTCAGGAAGCACGGGCTGATTACCGCACTGAAATAGTCTGACACAGTTGCTTGGAAGCTGCGGATCGCGGCGGGATTGCTGCGTTGCCAAAGATTCTGCATAGACCCATAAGCGCCCCCCGGAACCGTTAAATCCTTGGACTGTATGTTCTAGGGCAGCTTGAAGCTCGATCGTGGAAAGCGAATGCAGCAGACAAATAATCTGATTAAGAACAGACTTACGATCGGCTCTGTCACTCGCTTGCTCCGTTAAAGTCGATTGAGCGATCGCGACCGTAAGCAAATCGACCACCATTTGAATCGCTCGGACTTGCTCTTCAGAAACGTGGTTGGGTTCTGCATGATGCACCACGAACAACCCCCACAGCATCTCTTCCTGCAAAATGGGGATGACCAACGACGATCGCACGCCCATTGCGGTGAGATATTCTGCGTGGCAGGAATCGAGTGGGCGATATCGAATTTCATCCGGTGCGCTCGGATCAATGCCGCTCTGTCCAATCTTCCGCTCGGCGAGATCGACAATCGATCGAGCGCGGGTTTTGACAAAAAGCTCTCGCGCTAACGGCGGAATGTCATCGGCTGGAAAGGTTAATCCGAGTAAAGAAGGCAGTCGCTGTTCTCGAATCCACTCCGCTGCGACCTGACCCGTTCCATCCGGTTGAAACTGGTAAATTTTCACTCGATCGTAATGCAGGAACCGACCGACTTCAGTGACCGTAGCGTTGAGAATTTCAGCCAGATTCGGCGATCGTTGAATCCATTGCGTCACACGACTAAATAATTCTGTCCCATGAATGGAAGCGGCTGTCTCAAAACTCATATAACCTGCCTAGCGATAACGATCTCTGGCAGAAGTAATCAGAAAACGACTCCTGCCGTAAAGCTCAGTATGGGCAAGGTTTTGCAAAGTTTGACAGTGGGAGCTTAGATTTCTTTAATTATTCAGCGGCAGTTAAGCCTCTTTTGCATGGCGCGATCGAAAGTCTGAGCATTCTTTTGCCGCCGGAGTCATTGCTACAGCAGGATTCACGGCGCATTTCACGTAAGGATTATTACTAAAAAACTGACATTTGCGGCAGGGAAGTTGCGCTAAAGGGCGTTCGTTTTTTACCTTTTTTCGATTGATCTTCCAGGTGTCTGCAATGATACACACCACCCCCGCCCAGATTGCGACAAAGCAAATGGGTACTAAAAGCATTGAGGCATCTTGAGCAAGCTGTAAATTCGGTTCGGGAGCGCGATCGGCAGGAGCTTGAATCGTTTCGATCTGGGCAATAGGAAGCGTTTGTAAGGGCAGCATGATGACGAGTGTGGGGCGCACGACTGAGCATCTTTTACTTGTATCGGTCGGGGCGCTCGACTATCTCTATCGGGGGAGCGGCTTTTTTGAGTCTGGGTATATCTACAGGTAGAGATCGAGTGGGTTGCGTCGCAAGCTCGCGTTTGGTCAACGGATGCAAAGTGGATCTCGCTTCGATAAGATTGTTCCGAAAGTCGGCATGCAACTTGGAGGTTGGTAATGATTCAGCGACTACTCTTAAGCGGATGTGCGATCGTCGTTGCCGGATTGGTGTCTTTGCCAGTTCAAGCGCAACAGTCCCAACCTGCGCCTTCAACTCCTGCGCCTGCTGCAGCTCAACCCGTCACTCCAGAAGAAACGCGCCAGTTTGCTAATGCGGTAAAACAGGTGTTGGTACTCAGTCGGGAGTCAGAGACACAAGTGTCGCAAGCCATTCGGGGTGAGGGATTTACCGAGCAGCGGTTTGACGAGATCTTTCGATCGCAGCGAGATCCTCAGCAAAAACCATCAAAACCCGTGAATGCAACTGAAAAACAGAAGTACGATCGTGTGATGGCAAAATTGGTACAACTGAGCAAAGACAATGATGCGAAAGTTGAAACAGCGGTGAAGAAAGAAGGATTGAGCATTCCTCGATTCAATCAAATCTTTCAGGCAGTACGAAGCAATCCTCAACTGCGTCAGCAAATCCAACAGATGGTGAAGCAGAGCTAAAGGTTCAATCCTGCGGTGATAGGAGTAAAGGCAGCACGATCGTGCTGCTTTTGTCTTTAGATTCTATTAAAAAAATATCTGAGAGCATCCAGTGGCGATTAAAGCTGCCGCTAAGAAATTCTTTTGTTCAGGGGACAGTGAACTTTTTGAGATGATCATTTTTCGTTTCGTGTGCTGTGTAACCTTGTTCGATCGCGAAAATGTACTACACTGCAAAGCAAGCACTCGATCAGAGTATCAGAGTCTTGTGAGAAGTGTTTGAGTTGAATGTAGATTTTTTTGCTCTTTTAAGCCCAATTAAGCCCAATTCGTTACGCAACCTCCAATCCATAAATTTTCGGATGGCACAAGTAATTGTACTTCAGTTTTTTCTCTTAGGGCAATCTTAATAAGAGCTATCGTAAGTACTTCTACTAGTTCTACACAAAATTGCGAAGAAGATAGTTTTGTTAAGATTTCCTTTATTTTTCAATCAGAATCAAGTATCAATAGATAGGAATGGATGCAAGACGCACGGTAGGATTTTATGAGCGATCGATCTTCTGTCCAGCAACCGCTTCGCGCCCTGATTGTCGATGACGATCTAGATTCGATCATCCTCTTAACGACGCTGCTTGAGCTTTACGGAATCGATGTCACTTCGGCGCTTTCTGCGGCTCAGGCAGTGCAGCAAGTTCGATCGATTCCTGACATTTTGATCTCTGATTTGGCAATGCCGCACATGGATGGGTATGATCTCATTCGCTCTGTTCGCGCTTTGCCTCCGGATCAAGGCGGCATGGTTCCCGCGATCGCGCTTTCGGCATGGGTTGTAACCGAGGCACACGCTCAAGCGATCGAAGCTGGATTTCAGAGTTTTGTAGCCAAACCCTATCGCCCAGATGAACTAGTGGCGATGATTTCACGATTAACGGGATGGAGCGCGATCGAACTTGGGGTTGCCGCTTAATTAGAACGGTGTCGATCGAAGAAGTTCCAAATCTCTTGACCCGCATTGATAAGAGAATTTGCGCCGCCGCCGCCTCTTGGAAATAAGTGACCTGCACCCTTTAAAGTGACGAGTTCAACTTCTGCCCCGTTTTTGCAGTTTGCGTACTGATCAATTTGCACGCGTGGATTGAGCGATCGTACCTTTGCTGCTCCCGAACATTGATTTTGCTGTCGCCAAAAGTCGATCGAAGCGGGAACCGATAGAATTCGACCGTAGGGAAGCGACCCACCACGCCACGGAACTTTGCGATCGTCGGTTCCATTGATCATGAGCATCGAAGTGGGACGGTGCGATCGACACTGGGATTTCAACTCATTCGGTACAGTAGCCACAACTGACGCAAAAGCAGCAA
>DATJEM010000468.1:0-4323 GCA_035496615.1 Leptolyngbya sp. | reverse complement strand
CGTCCTTGATCTTCAGCCAGATAAGTTCGCCCAAACCCTCCCTGTCCCAAAATGCTTAGAATCCGGTAGCGGCTCTGTAAAATCGTGGCGGCTGGAATGGGTGGCTGCATATCAATCTCGATCGCGGTACGAACTACTAGAAGGGCAATGGAGAACCAGGGTTCCAAGTACTTACTTATATCGTATTGCAGGCGTTTTGGATTGGCGACTTGAAAACTCAGAACTAGAATTTCGAGGTAATCTTAGAAGTCTGTCCTCATGCGTTTTGGACTTGAAACGCGCTCACTCCTGAATTTTACTTCCATGCACACTTTTCTTCCGATCGCATATTTCAAACATCAATTTCTGCCGTTTGCTGAGGCAAATCTCTCGATCGCCACTCACGCCCTGCATTATGGAACGGGTGCATTTGGGGGGCTGCGCGGCATTCCGAACCCAGAAAATCCCAGGCAGATTTTATTGTTTCGGCTCGATCGACATTGCCAACGATTGAGCAACAGCGCGAAATTTTTGGGCTACGATTTGCCAGCAGATAAAATTCAGAGCGTGATTACCGAGTTCGTCAAGAAAAATCAGCCGACCACTTCGTTTTACATTCGCCCGTTTGTCTACACTTCGGATCTCGGAATTGCGCCGCGATTACATAATATTGAGAAAGATTTTTTCGTTTACGGCTTGGAACTCGGTGATTATCTCTCGCCGGAGGGCGTAAGCTGTCGGATTAGCTCCTGGTATCGTCAAGAAGACCGCAGTTTGCCGCTCCGAGGCAAGATTAGCGGGGCTTACATTACGTCGTCTTTGGCGAAAACAGAAGCGGTGGCGTGTGGGTTTGACGAGGCAATTTTGCTGAACTCGCAAGGAAAAGTCAGCGAGGCTTCGGGGATGAATATTTTCCTGGTGCGAAACGGAGAGTTGATTACACCCGGATTCGACCAAGATATTTTGGAAGGGATTACGCGAGATAGTATTTTGACGATCGCTAAAGATCTGGGCATTAGAACCGTCGAACGTCCGGTAGACAAATCGGAATTGTTGATCGCTGATGAAGTGTTTCTCAGCGGCACCGCAGCGAAAATTACCCCGGTGAAGCGAATCGAAACGTTTGAGTTTTCAGCGACGCGACCGATTACGGATCAACTGCGCGAAAAGCTCACAGCGCTGGTCGAGAATCGCATCGAACAGTACCAAAAATGGGTAGATGTCATTGATCTGGATGAGTAATATCGAGTGCGATCGTTGCTATTCTGGCTTTGCCTGACAGCGATCGCACATGCCAAAAAATTCCAGCATATGGTAGTAGATTTTGAATTGATGCGATTGGTTAAGCTGTTTTTCTAGGTCGTGAACGGGGCATTCGTCGATCGCCACAGAATCGCCACACTGTAAGCAAGTGAGATGATGTCGATCTTCTTGAATGAGTCCGTACAGCGATTCACCGTTTGATAGCGTTCGGACTTGTACCATGCCGTCGAGTTTGAGTGCTTCCAAGGCTCGATACACCGTCGCCAAGCCCATATTTTGATCGCGATTTCGCAACTCCAGATAGAGATCTTGAGCGGAGATCGATCGATTCAAACCTTTGAGAATATTCAAAATCCGGTCTTGACTGCGGGTACGTTGTGCTTTCATATCAATAAATTGTAGAGATCCATGCTGTTTTGAATCACCGCAGTTCTAGAATAGATAGGCTTTCAGTTTCACGGTTAGGACAGCGCGGTGACTCAAAAATTTCAAGCTCAGATCTATGTTACTCTTCGTCCTTCGGTCTTAGATCCAGCGGGGACAGCAGTACAATCGGGACTTGCACATATGGGCTATTCCAATGTAGAGCAGATCCGAATCGGTAAGTATGTGGAAGTGTCGCTCAATGCCGAAAGCGAAACGGCTGCCCGATCGCAGCTAGACGTAATTTGTGATCAATTGTTAGCGAATCCGGTGATCGAAAATTATCGGATTGAGATTCAAGCAGTTACACCTGCACAAGTTTAGGAGCAACGCAATGAAATTTGGCGTGTTGGTGTTTCCGGGATCGAACTGCGATCGAGATATTGTGTGGGTAACGCAAGGGTTACTCAATCAGCCGACTCGCATGATTTGGCACGAAGAGAGCGATTTATCAGAGATTGATGTGGTGATCGTTCCGGGGGGATTTAGCTATGGCGATTATTTGCGCTGTGGGGCGATCGCGCGATTTTCTCCCGTGATGCGATCGACGATCGAACATGCGAAAGCAGGGAAACTGGTTCTAGGAATTTGTAACGGATTTCAGGTATTGACCGAAGCGGGCTTACTTCCGGGTGCATTGGTACGCAATCGAGACTTGCATTTTATCTGCGATCGCGTGCCGCTCCGAGTCGAGCGAACAGATTTAGCGTGGACACAGAACTATCAACAAGGGCAGATTGTAGAATTTCCGATCGCGCATGGGGAAGGTAGCTATTACGCCGATTCGGACACGCTGAAAGCATTAGAAGATCATGATCAAATTCTGTTTCGATACTGCGATCGCGCTGGAAATCTCACCCCAGAAGGCAATCCCAACGGATCGCTCAATCACATTGCCGGAATTTGTAACCGTCAGGGCAATGTCTTGGGAATGATGCCGCATCCAGAACGCGCCTCCGATCGAGCATTAGGCGGCGTAGACGGATTGGCACTGTTTGAAGGAATTCTGAAAGCGATTCCGGCTTTGGTGTGATGCTAACGAGTTTACAAAATCCGCTGGTCAAACAGTTTAAAAAGCTGCATCGTGCCAAAGAACGGCGGGAACAGCAGCTTTTTTTACTCGAAGGAACGCATCTGATCGAAGCAGCGGCGGCGATCGATGCCGTGTTCATTACGATCTGTTATACCGAAGCTTGGCAACATCAACATCCGGCGCTATGGGAGCAAATTCAGGCGCGATCGCAGCGGACTGAACTCGTTAGCCCAGAAATTATTAAAGCGATCGCGACAACGGTCGAACCGGATGGAATTGTTGCCACGGTCGATCGGTTTCACACGCTTCCGGTGAAATTTTCTCAGCTTGGACTCGCGCTCGAAACGATTCAAGATCCGGGAAATTTGGGGACGATCATCCGCACCGCTGCCGCCGCCGGACTTGAAGGGCTTTGGCTGAGTGAAGATTGTGCCGATATTGAGAACCTGAAAGTCTTACGCGCTTCAGCGGGTCAATGGTTTCGGCTGCCGATGTCGATTCGATCGAACTTAAAAGAAGATATCGCGATCGCCAAAAGCCAGGGAATGCAAATTATCGCCACGGTTCCAACAGCGAACCAAACGTATTGGGAGATTGATTTTTCTCAACCGAGCTTGATTCTGATTGGCAACGAAGGGGCGGGGCTTTCGACCGAATTGGTTGAATTGGCAGATGTTCAAGTAACGATTCCGCTAACGCCGGGAGTGGAATCATTGAACGTGGCGATCGCCACTGGCTTGATTTTGTATGAAGCTCGACGGCAGCAAAGATAGTGTCATTATGGTTTCACACATTTCTACGTTGGGCACTTTAGACAGTAGTTGCTAAATGTGGAAATTATGAGCCGCTCAAACCTAAAACAAGATGTTTTACAAAATGCCTCTGCGGGAATAGCACGATCAATCGTTGAAGTTGATGAAATTCGCGCTGAAATCAAGCTTAGAGAACCCTTATTAGCAAGTCGCCTAGATAAACAGATCAATTCGCTTAAAACAGCGCTAAAAGATGTCGAGAAACTGCGGCTATTAGGAGCAGAATCGCCAGTGAAGTTTGATGTTGTGAATAGTTCTAAAACGCAGCATGGTCTTCCCACTGAGATAAGTACAATCGCACGACAGATTCAGTATGAAGTCGCCAAGATTGAAGTTCTAGAGATGATAATTGAGATCACATTGAATCGTGAATCAAAAGCAGCGTACACGATGATAAGTACACTAAGAAAGAGTTTATACGAGGCTTGTGAAGTGTTCTTGGAACCAGGTAGAGAGGTAGCCTCGGTAAGTATTTTAACAAATGTCGCAAGCAGCGTCAGTTGTTTTTTAGAACAAGTAGCAAACAACTGTAACTTGGATGAACCTGATACACTTTTTCTTCAAAAGTTGGTAGCAAGCATTGTTTCAAGACTGGAATTTTTGAGGGCAGAATTAGGCAATTATCAAAAGCAATCTTCCTATTCGTCTGTGAATCTTTCAGGTCGGCTAGAGTTAGGATTATGGATTAAATAAAGTGCAATTTTGAGGTTTGGCAGTATAGTTCCATTGCGACAAGTCCTCATCAAAGACAATCTCCATCGTTTGCTTAAACTCCTCGGTGACTTTTTGCCCGGTTTTGTAGACTCCCTCCAG
>DATJEM010000467.1:0-4112 GCA_035496615.1 Leptolyngbya sp. | reverse complement strand
TCAAGATTACTATGACTTAGTTGATGTCGATGGATTTGGCTCTCCGGTTCCGTTTGTGCATGCGTGTTTGAGTGCCTGCGCGATCGGAGGTTTGATTTATCTCACCAGTACAGATGGGCGGACGGTGACGGGTCGCGCTCCAGAAAATTGCGTGGCGGACTATGGAGCTTATGCGCGGATTCATCCAGCGGTACATGAGCAAGGACTGAGATTGATTTTGGGAAATGTCCAACAGCAAGCAGCATCGCGGGGAATGGGCGTAAAACCTGTGTTTTCGTATTTCACCGGGCAAACCTATCGCGTGATGGTGCGCTTGGTTTCATCGATTCAATTGACTGAGCAGAACTATGGGTTTTTGGGATTTTGCCATGAGTGTGGCACTTACCAATCGGTTGAATGGCGAAAATTGGGTCGATCGCAGTGTTTATTCGATCGTCGTTCGCTCGTTCTCAGTGGCGCAATGTGGCTAGGAGATTTGCACGATGTTGAGCAAATTGCACGAATGATTGAACTTGCGAAACAATGGAACTGGACAGCGCCAATTCGACTGTTGGAATTGATGCAGATAGAAGCAGAAATGCCGCCGTACTTCTACACGTTAGGAGAGATAGGAAGGCGCGGAAAATTGGACATTCCCAAATCGAGCTATCTGATTCAAACGCTGCAAAATTGGGGACATCGGGCAAGTTTGACCCACATCGATCGAGAAGCGATTAAAACCGATGCAAATTTGCCCACTTGTATTCAAGCTGCCCGATCTTATGAATCGCCATATCAAGTATAAGTTGACAAATGACGAATGCAAGTTGACTAAAATTTGGGGACAGATTACGCTGGAGATCGGAGTAGGCAAAAGCTGAGATCTTTTGAACTCCGATCGCTCTCCAGCACAGAAGCAGTTTTAGCTAATTTTTGGAACTGCTCTCGTGCCCAAAGGCAGTAAACACGGTGATTTTATGCACTATCTAAAAGCAGTTCCAGACATATAGCGGGCATAGTCGGGAGCATAGTCGGGAAGCACAATTTAGTGATCTGCAATTGAAATTTAAGCAATTTTAATCGATAGCTTTTGATGTGGTCTAAACGACAGATCAGAGCTTTGGATTTCGATGTTTATTGATCAACTCCTGATGCGATATGGATTGCATTCAGCACTTCTTTGCGCGATTAAATTTACGTTTCAGAATCTATCCTTCATAGCCTTTAAAAAGGAAAAATCTTGTATGTTGACCGTTGATATAAATGTTGCCTATCGTGCTGCAACATCTAAAGACGTGGACGTTTTGCTTGAGCTTGTTAAAGAGTTTCATCAGTTTGAAAATTTACCGTTTGATTCCGTTCTCGATCGCGTTTCGCTTCAGCAATTTCTCAATGATCCTTCAATGGGTCAAACTTGGCTAATCTGTGATCGCGATCTCGTTATCGGTTATGTTGCCATGACGTTTAGCTACAGCATTGAGTTTCGTGGACGCGGCGCGTATGTTGATGAACTCTACCTTCGTTCTAACTATCGAGGACAAGGGATTGGAACCAAAACGCTGAAGTTTGTTGAAGAAGTTTGTCGATCGCTGAATATTTCCTCGATCGCGCTTTCAGTTTACAAAGACAATTCCCGCGCCCAGCAAGTTTACGACAAGGCAGGATACAGCGATCGCGGCTATCAACTGATGATGAAAGCGATCTAGCAATCACACTTTGGTTTGTGGAACCGTCTGATCTTGTTCAAGGTCGTTTTGATTTACCCAAACTGCTTTCTGACCATTAGAAATCTGACAGAGATAGAACGCTTTATCGTGGATAATCTGCTGGACTTTTATCACTGTCCAGCCTGATTTTTCCCGATAAATTGCAGATTCTCCAACCGTGGGAACCCAAGAGCCGATCTTTTGAGCTGGAGTCAATCGCGCATCGGTATAATGCCACAGCACGATCGCGCTTCGTTCAATCCAGGGCGTAACTCGATCTGCAATGATCGCCAGCATCAATGTTCCGATCGTCATCAGCGGCAGGACTTGATCATACAGAGAAAGCTGATCGCGAACATAGAGACCCACCGTTCGATCAACCACAAAGTTATGAATTAGAAAATAACTATAGCTATGAGCGCCCAGCCAAACCATGACAGAACCCAGCTTCAGACGATTGCTCAAAAACCGAAATACCACCATACAGCAGAGCGTTAAACCGACTCCCAGCAAGAAATCATCGAAGATCCAGCCGAATCGATAGAACTGACACACAAACCCGATCGCATAACTCACCAAACCACAGAGCAGCGCGCTCGAAGGCTGCCAAAAAATGATACCTTTGCCTTTTAAATACTGACGCGCTACAACCATGCCAACCACGAAAGTGCTGAGTTTTGCAATAAAAGGCACAAAAGGTTGCCAACCTGCGGGGACATTGACGATCGCGTAAGTCGGATGTCCTTCAAAGACATACACTCCAAAGGCGCGATAGAGCAACGTCACTGCCGTACTCACAATCAGCACATTGCGAGAACCCCAGCGATTGATCAAATACCAAAGTACTGGAAAAACTAGCGCAAAGCTCAAAATCAACGGCACAAACCACCACGGACCGCTCGTAGGAAGCAGCACATCGCCGTCATAGTCAAACAGAATCGGGAATGATAGCCCTGCAAATATGTGCCAAGCATTCGGAACATAGCTATTTGTCCACTTGCCAAATGCCCACAGAACTGGATAGGACAACCAAGCCACTGTCCAAAATGGCAGCAGAATCCGGAGAATTCTACGTTTTAGAAACTGCCCGACTTCGATCGGCTGACCTTTGAGCGACAGCACCAAACTAAATCCGCTCACCAAAACGAATACATCGACAAACTGATAAGCAAACCAAACAGGCAAACTAAATGCTTGAATGATCCAACTCTCCCCCAGTTGGCTGGTTGCTGCAAAGAGTTGCTGAAGGTTCGCAACAAGCCCAGTCGGTTGAGGAGTAAAGGCGTACTTCGTAAACAACAACTGTGAATGATAGAACAACAGCCCTACTGCTGCGAAGATGCGAATTCCTTCGAGCCATGCTAACCGTTGTCTTGTTTTAGAACCCGCCATTTATTTCTCTCCTCAAATGCTTCTCTCCTCAAATGCTGCTCTCCTCGAATCATCCACTGTTTCCAGGCGTGACGCACTTACGGCTAGAGTGTTGCATCTCTTTCGCCATACTTCAAATAAATCAGCCAATGTGCAGATCTATCGTGCGCCAACAATTAGCATTTTTGATGCGATCGCGAACAATGTCCAAGTCCTGCTTAATCCTGTAGACCCGATACCCGACCCCCTTCTACCCAATGCGATCGAGCCTACTGAATTGCCTGATCAAGTTTCATCTCACTCAAGTTTCATCTTGCTTAAGCAACATCTCACCCAAGTCATATTTCACCCAAACAACATTTCACCTAAGCAACACAACATCTCACCCAAGCAACTCACCTAAGCAACATAGATGAGACATCAAAGAAACAACTTTACCGGACAATTATCCGGTAATCGCATCATTGATTCCAAAAATGACGATTCTAGAAATGATCCGGAGTCACGAACATCTTGAAGGTAAGTGTTTGAGATAAGGGTTGGAGGTGATTGAATTAGCAACTCCGTACAAGCTGAGTGGGAAATCCGTACATATACGCAATTATGACAATAGAAGAAAATAAAGATCCTAGATCCTACCGTATAGATCTTTGGGCAGATCCGATTCAATCTGTGCAATACATATCGCATTCATATCATGAGTATTAAATTCACGGCTCAGGACTTGGGAACGCTAGAAGATTTCCGCCTCGATCGACTGCGGCAGCTTTATGTTCAAACGCTTGCAGGATGCTTTTTAGAATTAAAATTCGATGCGCTGCTGATTCACTGCTCAGAACCCCGGTGCGTCGATCAAATCATGGCAGAACTCGATCGCATCGTCAAAGCCACTCGAATTGTCCTCGGAGCAAAATTGGTTTCAATCTGCTATGCCAACGAGGAGGTTTATCGAGTTAAAACGCGAGCCACTCACCAAAAGTGCGTATCGCTGTAAATTTACGGAAGGCATTTCTTCAAGTACTGATGGCAACTTCTATTCCGGTCGCGTTGACGATC
>DATJEM010000466.1:0-5747 GCA_035496615.1 Leptolyngbya sp. | reverse complement strand
TACTCTTTTTCGGGATCGAGTTCAGCTTCTTGTGTCCAATCGGTCGAATCTGAAGTCATGGTTATGGTTTTGCGATCGCGGTGAGTGCCGCTTTGAATTCTGCAACCTCTAACAGCACGGGATGAACATCTTGCCAGGTCTCACCTTCTACAAGATACTCCAGCGAACAGCGATTAAACAGCAAACTGCGGTGCGCGTCATCGTTCGGAATTGTCTTCGTTTGATGCACCTTTGCCAACAGATCCCACTGATTCGCATTCACCGTATCGCGATAAGTCCTTCTCAACTGCCGAATCGCCTGAAGCAACGCACTGCCTGAGATTGGAAGCCGCTCTTGTTCATTGTACTTAATCGCCGTTTGCATCAGTAGCACCAAGTTCCGAACGTGCCCACCGCTAATCAAACAAAACTGCTCCAATGTTTCTGGCGTATCAAACACTTCACCTTCGAGCGCCATGCCTTTCGCTTTGTCGATCGATTTAATTCGACAGCGCACAATCTGTTTCATCGCATCAATCCCTGCTTGATAGGGCTGATTGTCTTTCGTGCGAACCATCACCATTGGTAGCACTTGCGGCGGACAGTTGTAGATTTCCATCAAATCTGAGGCACGGCTCGACAACACGAGCGACACCGGAACCGTATAAATGACGTGACAATTCAAGCCTCTAAGTTGAGTACTGCGATCGATAAAAATCTCATCATGATTCGTCCGTCCGCCGTCTTTTGTAATTAGCGTAATCTTTTCGAGTCCATCGGCAATCAGAACAATCTTGTTTTTATCCGAGGGCAGCTTCTTGTAAGCATCGTTGATAAAATCGTTGAGTGCTTTGACCAAATTCTCAGTGTAGGGTGTTAAAAGCTCTCGTAGTTTGGCGCGTTGGGTCGGCTGAGTGCGAATCGTACCCGTGATTTTGGCAAATTGTTTAATTCCGATTTCGAGTTTTGGATCATCCACAAAGATTTGCGTTTTCAAAACATCGTCAAAGGCTTTGGCGCGATCTTGCAGCCAGCTTAGAATCGGTCTGGCATCGGCTTCTTTCACCCGTTCTAGTAAGTGACGAGTGCAAGCCAATAAGAGATCGGTATATTCGACATCTTCAGTATTAATATCTTCGTCTTCAGCCGAGAAGTAAACGACGATGCAGCCTTTCTGCTCTAAGTCTTGCTCAAGCCGGAGCAACTCGGTTGATTTTCCGCCGCCGCGATGTCCAGTATAAAGTTGGCAAGTGTACTTATTTGATTTCTGAATTGTTCTGCCCAGTTCGACAAAGATATCGCTGCCCCCTCGAACCGCTTTGCAATCGACATAAACCGGAGAACCCGCAGGTAAAGGCTCTGGTTCAAAGGCGTTGTAGATGTCGTCTAAGATGCTCATCGTTGTATTTTCTCGATTCTCTTTCTAGGTAAACAGAAAATCTACGATCGCTCTGCCAATTCCTCTAAATCCTTAAGCATTTTCTCTAAACGCTTAGTCATTTTGGCAAAATGCTCAGTCATTTGCTTAAAACGCTGTTCCATTTCCCCTAAACGCCGATTCATTTGCTTGAAATGCTCAGTCATTTACGCAAAACGCTTGGTCATTCATGCAAAACGAATAGCCATTTGCTCAAAACGCTCATCCGTTTATTGATTTTGCTTCAATCGATTCGCGACTTACCCTTCAATAATTTCAACTAATTCCTCGACTGTGACACCAAGCGCTTGTGCAATCCTGATCAACGCCACAATATCCGCCATTGACATCACTTCAGTCCGAGCATAGCTTTTAACAGTGTTGTAATTCACGCCTGAACGATCAGCGACTTCCTTCAGCTTCAAATTTTGCTCTTTGGCGAGTTCGCGGATTCGCACACGAAACGAATTCGTTCTTGACACAGGCGAAATATCACCTTTTAATAGCAGGATTCAAAGCGCGATCGCTCCTCGGTCTGGACAACTCAAGAGCGAACAGCATTGCTGCGCCAAAGGCATCGCATCTCACAATGGAGATAGCCAATATGATACCAGTCGAACCCTCGATCGACGCGGCGAATTCTGCCACGGGTCTAACTTATCGCACACAGCTTTATCCCTGGTGCGTGATTCGATTTTTGCCAAACTTACAGCGCAGCGTCATTCAGCGATTTCGCAAACGAACGGAAGCCGAAGCATACCTCAAAGTACTAAAACGATTGCTGCCTGAAACAAATCATCAGATTGTGTTTGATCCAACCATTTGATCCAACGGGATGAAACTGAAGGCGCGATCGTGATTGTGCGATCGCTGCCTTAATGAAATTCAACCTTGATTTCTACCGATTCCCGCCAGGAAACCAGTATCGTTTTGATAGGAGATTAGCTCCAATTCTGTTTTAGATACTTTGAAATACCCGCGATGTCACAACCGACGATCGAATCAATCCTACAAGAAAACCGACTCTTCCCCCCCACAGCGGAATTCTCCCAACGCGCCCGGATCAAGAGTCTAGAAGAATACCAAGCCCTTTACGATCGCGCCCAAGCCGACCCGCTCAAATTCTGGTCAGAATTAGCCGAACAAGAACTGCACTGGTTCCAAAAGTGGGACACAGTTCTCGACTGGAGCAACCCGCCGTTTGCAAAATGGTTCGTCAACGGCAAAATTAATCTCTCCTATAACTGTCTCGATCGACATTTAGACACCGATCGCCGCAACAAACCCGCGATCATCTGGGAAGGCGAACCCGGAGACTCGATCACGCTCACATACGCCGAACTTCACCAAGAAGTGTGCAAATTCGCCAACGTTCTCAAAAGCTTGGGAGTCAAAAAAGGCGACGGCGTTGGGATTTATATGCCGATGGTTCCCGAAGCCGCGATCGCCATGCTTGCCTGTGCCCGAATCGGTGCGCCTCATTCAGTCGTGTTTGGCGGATTTAGTGCCGAAGCCTTGCGCGATCGATTAATCAATGCCGAAGTGAAAGTCGTAGTCACCGCAGATGGAGGATGGCGCAAAGATGCGATCGTCCCGCTCAAACCCCAGGTCGATAAAGCTTTGGCAGCAGCAACAACCGCCGTTGAAAAAGTGGTGGTGGTGAAGCGAACCGCTCAAGAAATTTCGATGAACGACGATCGCGATCTCTGGTGGCATGACCTGATCGAAAATGCTTCAGCAGATTGCCCCGCTGAACCCTTAGATAGCGAAGATCTGCTATTCATCCTCTACACATCCGGCAGCACGGGCAAACCCAAAGGTGTAGTTCACACCACAGGCGGCTACAACCTTTACGTTCATATGACCACGCAATGGATCTTTGATCTGCAAGAAAATGATGTGTATTGGTGTACAGCCGATGTCGGTTGGATCACAGGTCATAGCTATGTGGTTTACGGACCGCTTTCCAACGGTGCAACCACCGTAATGTATGAAGGTGCGCCCCGTACTTCAAATCCGGGTTGCTTCTGGGACGTAATCGAAAAGCATAAAGTCTCCGTTCTCTACACCGCTCCGACTGCAATTCGTGCCTTCATCAAAATGGGCGACGAACATCCGAAAGCGCGGGATCTATCCTCCCTGCGATTGCTGGGAACCGTGGGCGAACCGATCAACCCTGAGGCTTGGATGTGGTATCAGAGCGTCATTGGCGGCGATCGCTGCCCGATCGTAGATACCTGGTGGCAAACCGAAACAGGCGGCATCATGATCACCCCGTTACCCGGCGCGATCGCCACAAAACCGGGATCAGCCACCTTACCGTTTCCTGGCATTCTCGCGGATGTCGTCGATCTCGATGGCAATGCTGTCCCTGCAAACGAAGGCGGGTATTTAGCCGTTCGCCATCCCTGGCCCGGAATGATGCGAACCGTTTACAAAGACCCCGATCGCTTCCGCAAAACCTATTGGGAACACATCCCGCCCAAAGATGGCAACTATATCTACTTCGCAGGCGACGGAGCCAGACGCGATGAAGACGGTTATTTCTGGGTCATGGGTCGCGTAGACGATGTGATCAACGTTGCCGGACACCGTTTAGGCACAATGGAAGTCGAATCGGCGCTCGTTTCTCATCCCGCCGTTGCAGAAGCCGCAGTCGTCGGCAAACCAGACGAAATCAAAGGTCAGGAAATTGTCGCATTCGTGACTCTAGAAGGAACCCACCAACCGAGCGAAGATCTCGCCAAAGCGTTGAAAAAACACGTAGTTAGCGAAATTGGCGCGATCGCTCGTCCAGGTGAAATTCGCTTTGCCGATGCCTTACCCAAAACTCGATCAGGCAAAATCATGCGCCGGCTGCTACGCGATCTCGCCGCCGGAGTCGAAATCTCTGGCGATACGTCTACGCTTGAAGATCGCGGCGTTTTAGAGAAACTACGCGCCGAGGGATCATAAATTGAACCCATAGATTGAACGATGCGATCGTTTCCGATTCAAGGAGCGATCGCACGATTCATTACCACCCTATCCAGCTTTCAAAAACTTGTGCTGCTCCAAAATCTCATACAAATTCAAATCCGCCTCTAGCAGGCAGGTATGACCACTATTCGGTAGCACCACCACTTCAGCATTTTGAAAAGCAGACTTGAGCCGATAGCCCTCAACCAGCGACGGCAGCAATCGATCTTTGGCGCTCGCCAAAATCAACGTCGGGATCGTCAGCGATCGCAACTGCTCGATCGGCACTTCAAACTGATGCAGCAATCCCATGCGCCAGATCGAAGTCGCCTGTGGCACCGATCTCACCGCGTCAACTAATGCCTGTCGATCGAGCGGTGCAATCTGATCAAACGCAGCCAACAGCGGCAAAAAAGAAACCGAAGACCATTGATATACAAGCTGTGGCAAATGACGGCTAATCTGTGTGCCCCAGCTAATCCAGGGTCTACGGTTAAACGACGAAGCCGGATTGACGAGAATTAATCGATCGAACAACTCCGGAGCCAACGCCGCCACCTTCATCGCCAAACATCCCCCAAACGACTCACCGCACAAATAAATCGATCGCGCTTCGTCTTCGCCCACTTCTGCCTTAACCAAATCCACCACTCGCTGCGCCAAATCTTCCCAATTGGTCAAATCATCCGGCGGGATCGCCAAACAGCGGACATCAAACCCCGCCTCAAGTCCAGCAGTTTGCGCCCTCAGCAATTGTCCGGTGCCGTCCATGCCGGGAAGAAACACAAACAGGGGAAACTGGGGGCGTAAGGCTTTGGGCGTGAGAAAGCAAGGAGAACTGTGAAGCATGAGAAATAATCAAATTCAAAAGTGACCTTGAGTAAGCAATGTCTTAATTTCAGAGTGGGCACGATCGACCACCTCAATCACCGACTTCTTCGCATATTTGCCGCGATAATCAGCCCGTTGAGCCGACGTAATCCAAATCGGATGTCCAATCAGGACATTTACATTTTGATACAAAACCAGCGGATGCCACCCTTCTTGATCAAATAATGGCTCTGCGGGATCAAAGAAACTCAGCGCTCGCAATGGGATCGCCGGATTAATCGTTTCTCGCTGCGGCGAAATTGCCACAGGCAAGATTGCCAACTCTTCGATCGGCGCTCTCAACGCCAAATGAGCAAACCCACGCTGAAACTCCCCAATTCGATTTGGTTCCGGCGGTTCTACCATCGGCAGCGTCCCTTCTGGGAAAATACCCACCGCCTGGCGCGATTTCAGCAAATCGATCGCCTGATGAAAAAAGCTGCTCTGACGATTTTTATCGCTGTCGAGCGGAAAACAGCCCAACTGGGTCACCACCTCGCGCATCACCGGAACCTGTCCCATA
>DATJEM010000465.1:0-4634 GCA_035496615.1 Leptolyngbya sp. | reverse complement strand
GGAAAGAGGTAGCGCCAGCCAAATGCCGCCTTAGTGCTGATACTGCGGAATTGGGTATAAGGCTGATTGGTATCGGTAATCGCTGCCCAGGGAACACCATTCGCATAAACAGTGTTGTAGAGAAAGTAAGGAGCGCTGTCTAAGTTGTCTTCGGAGACTGCGGTTAGCTGCTGTGTGATCTCGTAGCGTCGCTTCTGTGCCTCTAGTACCCTAGAAGCATAGTCTGCTAGTTCACCCTGTAAACCAAACTCAATTCCATCAAGAATGTAGGACTCACTCACCACATAGTTGTTTGCGCCCGAATTTTGGAAATCGCGACTGTCAACGGGAATCTGCACACCATAGATATCGACAAATTTTACTGGTTGCAAAGACCGGGCTTTGGGCGCGGTAAAGCCCCAAAGTTCATAGCCTCTGACCGCATATTCCTCATAGCCTAGTCGCCCTTCTTGAACAAGCTGCGTTTTACTATCGGGAAGCACGGTCGCCCCGTAAAGCTGACCGTTTGCGAGCGATCGCGCGACGTTCCACTTGCCAACAATCCCCTTCATCCAGTCCCCGTATTGCGGATGACAAGTACGAATAACATGAAAGGCAGCCAGCATTCGCCCCAAATCCAGCGCTGACCAACCAATTCCGCGCTCAACTGGATTGTTGCCGTAATCGACCATCTGCCCATTTGCCGCATTGTATGTTTTATTCGGCAACGTATCATCAAACAGTTTTAAGCTGCTTAGAGTGGTTAGAAACTGATTTAGGCGAGCGTCAAAGTCAGTCTGAGAAATGAGATTTAGCCATCGCGCCGCGTTTAATGCCATCAGATAGTTGCCCATGTCCCACAGCGAACCAGAAGGATAGCCGCCCACAGAATTTGTAAATCCGGTAGCAGATTGATAGTTATTTAAAAAGTATTGCCAAGCCGTGCGGGCATATCCCTCTTCTTCAGGAGAGAGCGGCGCAGGCAAGGCTGCACACTGGTTTTCTGCCGCTGGAATAGGACGTTCGATCGCGGCGACCGGACTAGAAAAATGTACCAAAAATTGAAGGCTTAACCCAGCGAGAAAAAGCGCAACTGACCTAATCCATGTTGGGTGAAGAATTTGCTGCATGGTTGAGTACGAACGATAAAGGACTTTATTGCAAACCTGCCCATTGGGTTAGCGGTTGCCCAACTTGTTTGTAAAGCAAGCTTTCTAAAATCACGCCGTTGTTATTGGCTGTGAGCGATCGATTCGGTTGTTTCAAAGTTTCGTAGAAGCCGTTGTACCAGCCTGATTTTGCTTGCAGGTTCGTTTGCACAAAGTTAAATAGCTGACTGGTATAACCTGTGTTGTAAAGTACGTGCCACCCGATCGCTGCTTTGGCACTCAAAAACCGTAAGTCATTGCGCTGTTGTCGCGTGTCGGTGATAGTTGCCCAAGCTTCACCGTTAGAAAATAGGGTGTTGTACACAAAGTAAGGAGATCGATCAAGGTTATCTTCCGTAATGGCTGTGAGTTTTTGGGTTGCTCGATATCGAGCTTCTTGAGCCGCCAAAACCTGATCAGCGTAGGCTTTGGGAAGCGCCTGGAATCCGGTTTCAATTCCATCAAGAATGTAAGGCTCACTCAAAACATAGTTATTTGCTCCCGACGTTTTAAAGTCGCGTCGATCGTAAGGCACATCCTGTCCATACAGATTGACAAAGTTCACTTGCTCTTGAGTGTCTAACGCCTGCTTTACATCTAGATCCCACAGCTTTAGACCATAGGCAGCATAGCTTTCATAGCCTAAACGCCCTTCCTGATTGTATTGTTCTTTGCCTTGAACGATCGCTGTTCCGTAAATCTGACCCGCTTTAGTAAGCCGCTTCACGTTCCAGTGTTGCCAAACTGTAGCAACTTGAGCGCGCAACTGAGGATATTTGGAACTGACAATCTTCAGCCATAGCGCCATTCGTCCTAAGTCGATCGCTGACCAGCCAATTTCTTCACGCTGATCCAGCTTGCCATAGTTTACAGGCAGCAATGTCTTGGCATTGTAAACTTTATTGGGAAGCTCGTCATTGTAGAGCGGCAAGGCTGCCAGCGTTTTCAACATCCGCCGCATCTTAGATTCAAATTCTGTTGTTGAAACAAAGCCGAGTTCTTTCGCACTCACTAATGCTGCGATCGCGGCGGCTTGATCCCACAGCGTCACTGAAGCAAATCCATCTGCGGAGTTGACTAAGCCAGTCTCATTCCAGTTGCGCTGAAAGTATTGCCAAGCTTGTTGTGCCATTGCAGTTTCTTGAGTATTCAGCCCTCCTGCTCTAGTCACATGTCGCATAGACGGTGGTTTAGTCGCTGACTGCTTTTGCAACATTCCCTTGTTTGTATTGCCAACGGATTGAGCATCTAAGCTCGCGATCTCAGCTCTTGTTGGACTTGATGCGTCATCCTCTCCCATCCATTTTTCACCGATAAAACTCAAGGAATCTGCAATGTGCTTGTACCAGTAGTACCAGCCGCTATTTTGCCCAGCAGTGCCGTGTCCACCTGTAGACACATGAAATTCATGCTCAATTCCTAAGTGTTGAAGAGTTTGGTGAAATTGCTCGGTTGAGGTGAGAAACTGCTGATCTGCCGTTCCTGCTTCTAGATAAATCTTAAGTTGTTGCTGCTGTTCGACGGAGAGTTTTTGAATCAGGTCTGCAGGACTGTTTTCGGAACCGCTTTTATCCGTAAAATAACCGCTATGGCTAAACAGGTTATGGAACTGATCAGCATAGTGCAATCCGATATTAAAAGCGCCCCAACCACCCGAAGAAAGTCCTCCGATTGCCCAAAATTCCGGATCGTTGAGCACCCGATATTGACCTTTGACTTCCTGCACTAAATCAGAGCCAATCAAAGTAGCGACCTTGCCGTTCGTCCCATCAAAATAGTCAGGGTCCCAAAGCGGGCTTGATCCGCGTCGATCGTTGCCATCAGGGGTGATTAAAATCGTGCCAGGAAGTTTTCCACTGCTGTAGATCTGATGCAAAACTTCAGTAATGGCAGCACAACTTTGCCATCCTCCTGCATCGCCATGTCCCCCATGAAGCAAAAAAATCACTGGGTATCGCTTCTGAGAATTCTGATGATAGTCGGGCGGTAGAACTAACCCATACCTGCGAGTCTGCCCCATCGCTGGGCTGTAGAAGGACTTAATCTCAAAGGTTAGTCCTCGATCAGGAGCAATACTTTGGTTAAATTTACACGCGGCGGCTTGCTGTTCAATTGTTTGATTGAGCGATCGATCCGCCGCAGTAATCGTATTCGACTGGGCTGAAGTTGCAAAAGTTGGACTACGAGAGGAACTAGAGAGCGCTTCTAGTCCAGCAATCAGCACGATCGCACTGATCACGCCTCCAACGGATGCAAGAACGACTTGCCCTCTAGGGGGCGGCTCAAAATCGGATTTCATTCATTCATCCTTTGCAGATTGACAATCCTTCCTCAGTATGCCCATTTACCCAAGTTCAGCGATGGTGCAATCACTGAATCTCGGAGTCTTGCGGCATTCAGTTTCGAGTCGTTCCACGGTTTGTTAGATTAGACAGGTTGGTTTGGGCGAGGTCGGCAGGGGAAACATAGCCGAATGCTGGATTGGTGACAGCCGCTTTGTAGCCTTCGTTTCTCTGCCCGCTTGCGCTGTAAAATGCCCAGTCGCATTTTTTATTCAAGTTGAAATACAGAATCCCGCGCACTCCTGCTGCTGTTAAATAAGCGTAGGCATCTCGCAGCCATTGATCTTTAGCGCTCTGGCTTGAACCCGTTTTGTCATCACTCGTAGTTGCTGTTTGAGCAATGAAGATCGGCTTACTTGGAGCCATCGATCGCAATCTCCGAATGAATGGACTAAAGACTTTTTCTGGGCGCTCCCACGCTTTCCACTGCCCCGCACCACTTGAAGTTTGTCGAGTCTCAAGTTGCTTCGGCTCAAAGTCGCGTCGATCAACTGCAAAGGCAACTCCAAGCATTTCGCCAGAACTATCAATTGATTGAACCCGATAGTCAAGGCGGGCGCGTAACTGAGCAAACCACCCAACTCAAACAACGTCGATCGACCTTAAAGCAGGAAATTGATTCAGCCAGAGCGTCCCTAGATAGCTTGCGCGGCGAAACGGGTGCGATCGTAGCGCTGAATAATAGTCCAACCTATCAATCTCTCGTTCAGCAACTTCAAGGCATCGAATCGAAGATTGCTTTAGAATCGACTCGATTTGGTGATGAGAGTGCTGCCATTCAAGATCTCAAAGATAAGCGGGCGAATCTCCTGATCTTGCTGCGTCAAGAAGCGAGAAAAGCCGTTGGAATCAAGGCGGCAGAACTCCTAACGCAACTTCAGGCAGTTGAGCCGTGATCAAGGGTTTGGCTCCGACTCCTTCGACGAGAGCGATTTCGTGTCGTGTGATTTGAATGGGGCGATGAACGGCGATCGGGAGTTCGACATTCGGGAGATATCGATCTGGCGGCATTTGCCGCTGATGTCGCCGCAGATCTCGCAGGAATTGCCGCGTTTAGTTGAGGTGAATCTGCCGCGTTGAGCAGATGAAGTCTGAGAAGTCAGCATGGTTCTCTGTCCAAATTGGGGGTAAAGACAGAGAGCAAAGAGTGAAAATCAAGCTGGAT
>DATJEM010000464.1:0-5197 GCA_035496615.1 Leptolyngbya sp. | reverse complement strand
CACGTCCCAGACATCCCCATTTGCTTACCGGGCATGAATTCCAAAGAACCATGTGTGCCGAAGTGCAGCACTGCATCGGCTTTCCAGATTTTTTCTAGATAGGTGTAGTAGGCGGCAAATCCGTGATGTGGACTTGCCGATCGAGAGAACAACAATCGCATCGGATCACCTTCATATCCGAATGTCGGTTGAACTCCGATAAACACATTGCCGAATTCTTTTCCATACACTAATAGATTCTGTCCATCGGTGTTCAATTGCCCCGGAGCCGCGCCCCAAGAGGGAATCAACCGTTCGTGGTAAGGAGTAAGTTCTTCATACTCAGGAACCGACATTTTGTAAGCAATGTTCAGTTCTGGGCTGTTGTACTGGGCGCGAGCATCATGCAGAACTTCCAGCATCAAGGCTTCAGCCGATTCGGGCAGTCCTTGCACATCGTAGCCGTTTTGCTTGAGTGCTTCCATTGCTTTGTGAATGGAGCCAAACACATCAAGATAAGCCGCAGTTCCGACATTCCCTTTGTCCGGCGGAAAGCTAAAAACAGTGATCGCCACTCGCTTATGAAGCTTCGGCTTGCGCCGTAAGTTCGCCCATTTCAGCGCGCGTTGGGCGATCGCTTCAATTCGATCTTGCAGGGCGATCGATTTTCCGGTTGCCCCATCCCGACCGGAAACAATGATCGGTTCGATCGCGCCATCTAACTCCGGAAGGGCAATCTGTAAGGCAACTTGAATCGGATGTAAACCGAGTTCGCTATCTTGCCATTCTTCGGTCGTTTGGAACACCAGCGGCAAAGCCACCATGTAGGGGCGGTTTAGGCGGCTGAGAGATTCGATCGCTTTTGGGTGATCTTGTCGTGCCGGACCGCCGACGAGCGCAAATCCGGTGAGCGAAATCACCACATCTACGATTGAGGTCTCAGTCGCGATCGGATCATAAAAGAACGCATCCACAGGCTTGGAGAAATCCAATCCGCCTGCAAATACCGGAATCACCCGCGCTCCCATGGCTTCGATTTCTTGCACCATTGCCACATAGTGCGCGTCATCTCCGGTCACGAGGTGCGTCCGCTGCAACACCAATCCTACGGTTGGAACCCGTGGATCACGCAAGTCCTCAGAGATATCTTTGCGAGAGCTAAACCAGTTGAGATATTCTTTGAGATCCTCAAACATGGTCGGAGCCATTGGATGCCAGATGCCCAGATCAGGATAAACCTGCGGAGCGGATACACTTCCAATCTCACCTTTGAATACATACTTGTCTGCCAGCATCAGCAGAAAGTTTTCTAAATTCTCAGAGTTGCCGCCGAGCCAGTATTGGAAGCTCAACATAAAATTCCGAGCATCCTGCGCTTTGTCCATCGGCAGGTACTTCAGAACTTTGGGCAGAGTGTTCAATAGCTTGAGCATCGCGTCTTGGAAGCCTACGCCAGAGTTCTCTTTGCGCTTCTTCATGAACTGTGCGATCGCGCTCTTTGACTGCCCCAACTGCGCCATTGAGAAGCTGCCCAGTTTATTCAGGCGCATCACCTGCGGCATTGAGGGAAACACCACCGCAGCATCTAAATGATCGCGATGCGGTTCCACGGCGGCAACCACTTTATCTGCTAGGTCTTCGAGAAAAATCAGCGATGCAATAAAAATATTTGCTTCAGAAACATCGCGGCTAAAGGCTTCATAGTTCTCTGAATTACGGAGTTCTTCGATTAAGTATCCACTAATTTCGACTGCAATGTTGGGATGATGTGCGTTAATCGAGCGGACTGCGGCGGAGAGCGCACTTTGATACTGTGGCTCCAGCACGACATAGACCACCTTGAGTAAAGACCGTCCTGCCAGGTTCTCAGGAACAATGTGTCGAACGGTGGGCTTGACGTGGGTGAACATCCAATCAGACTCCTTTTTTCGTGTTCTCGGTTCAAAACAAGCGATCGAGACTCAGATCGACTGTTGATCTGAATTTAGAGAGGGAACGCTCATAATCATAAAGATATGTAAAGCGGTTTTCCCGGTTGAGCGATCGCGAAGTAGATTAACTCTACCTCTGTGGTTTTACCAGAAAACGTATGCACAAAGCGTATTTCGGCGCTTATCCGACACAAATTGATAAAAAACCTGCAATTTATCGTTACTTAACGTTACAAAAAACAGAGTGAGTGCTTCCACGCTTTCTTAATGTTTCTCAATCATTAGGAGAAGGGTTCACTTGAGCTTCCCGCCTGCTAATCTTTCGGCTCTATATTTTTGAGCCTGACTTGCTGCACCCAGTCGGTCAATTTTTGTCCATCCGCTTGGCTGAGTACTGACATTGAGAACCCCCCGACCAGCAGGCTGCTGAGGATCACAATTAGAGAAGAATGTTTTGCAATCCCGGAATCTCTGAGAATTCTCGCGATCGGGCGGCTTTGTTTTCGCAGTTGTTGAGCGGAGAGTTTTCGAGCCGATTTTCTGACAGCAAACGGATCGCGCACATAATGACCGCTGAGACTTACCACCAAGCGCGATCGACACTGCGGACAAGTCAGCAAACCGCCCACCGACTCCACAGAAGGGAACTTGCCCGTATGGTGACAAACCGGACAAGTATTGGAACTGCGATCAAAAGTATCAGCATTCATGAGACGCAAGACAAAAGAGTGAGGGTCGTTAAAAGCACCTGTCGATCCGAGTAGAAATAACTTCGGCAAAAAATTAAATAAGCGATCGTCACTATTAGTTGATTCAGTTATAACCAGTTTACTCTCGATTTCGGTGGTCAGTGATGATCATTCACGAAGAATTAGCAGCATCTAACCTTAATTTTTTGGGTTCTATGAATTAGGATTTCGGCAATAAGTTCTCTCTAAATCAACCAGTGCACAATTTGACAAATTACTTGTCTAGACAGGCTTTGATCGCTCACAATGAGAATGAGAAATAAAAATTAATCTTTATCGTTGCCTCGCCGCTGTGACCACCCTGCCACCGAAAGTTCTGCTGCCCGATTCTGCGACTGCTCCTCAATCTCGCCTCACCGGATTCTTGAATCACTTCCAACCTCATCCCGATACGATCGTTCTCCTCCTAGCGGTTCTGATCGGCGGTGGCGCGGGTTTAGGCGTTCTCATTTTTCACTTTTTGATCAATTGGATACATCGGCTTGCCCTCGAAGATCTGATGGGAACGATCGGGCATTTTGGCGGATGGACGTTAGCCTGTGTCCCGATTTTGGGTGGCGTTTTGGTGGGCTTGATGCGGTGGTTGACCAAAGAATTTAGTCCTGGAATTTCGGCGCTGATTTTAGCGGTTCAGGCAGGTAAAGAAATGTCAGTCACTCGCCCGATCGTCAAAACCTTAGCGGCAGCCGTTTCACTCGGAACCGGAGCCTCTTTAGGACCTGAAGGTCCGAGCGTTGAGGTGGGGGCAAATTTCGGATTGTTCATTGGTCAAGCATTAAAAGTGTCGCGCGATCGCCAACGATTACTGTTGGGCGCAGGAGCCGCAGCGGGATTGGCAGCCGGATTTAATGCCCCGATCGCGGGTGTGTTTTTCGCCTTAGAAGTCGTGTTAGGAACGACCTTTGAAACTTCAGCCGCCAGTATTGTTTTGCTGTCTGCGGTGGTCTCTGCGTTGATTGCTCAAATTGGATTGGGGGGACAGCCTGCCTTCGATTTGCCTGCTTATGAAGTGCGGAGTCCCTTAGAATTGCCGCTTTATTTGGGGCTAGGTTTGTGTGCTTGTTTGGTGTCGATCGCTTATACCAATTGCTTAAAGTGGATGAGCGACCTTTTCAAAGGCAACATTCCCGGCGCGCGTTGGCTTGCGAAAGTTCCGCGTGAAGTGCAGCCGATTGTAGGCGGATTGTGTGTGGGCTTAGTTGCGCTAAAACTGCCTCAAACGCTGGGAGTCGGCTACGACACTGTAGAAGCGATGCTGCGGGATGTGCGGTTCTCGCTAATTCTGCTGGTCACTTTGCTCGTGGTGAAGCTGTTACTCACTGCAATTAGTTTAGGCAGCGGATTGGTGGGGGGAGTGTTTGCACCTGCCATGTATTTGGGCGCAACGCTGGGAGCAGCTTACGGCAGAGTTTTACCCTCTGTCTTTCCGATGTTTGCCGCGAGTATTGCAGCGCCTCCTGCTTATGCAATGGTCGGAATGGCAGCGGTGCTGGCGGCAAGCGTGAATGCGCCGCTGACTGCGATTTTGTTGCTATTTGAAATGACGCGCGACTATCGGATTGTTCTGCCGCTGATGGCAGCCGTGGGATTCAGCGTTTGGTTAGTCAACGTATTGAAGTCAAACCCAGAACAGCCTTCAAATTTGCAGCAGATTGAAGCGAAAGGCGAACCTGATCCCGTTTCCAACCCAACTTACACACAAGAAATTTTGCGGAATCTATCGGTTGCAGATGCCATGCAGCCGAGATTCTTACAGATTTCGGACTCCATGCCGCTCCTAGATGCAGGCTTGCAGTTGATTCAGCATCAGAGCCACAGCGCATTAGTAGTAGATGCCGATCGACGGTTCATCGGCATCATCACGCTGCAAGATATCAATCGGGCGATCGCTCGATGGGAAGCAGAACCCGACCACGCTGAACAAGGGATCAATCAACGGACGATCGCGGAAGTTTGTACGACAAATATTTTGTATGCTTACCAAGATGAGCCGCTCACCGATGCCCTCGACCGCATGGCAACCCGAGGATTGCATCAGCTACCTGTGATCGATCAAGAGAATCCGCATCACATTTTGGGGCTTTTGGCGCAAGAAGGAATTACATTGGCGTGCAATCTTGCCCTAACGCGAGTTCGATTAATGCCGTATCTGTTACCCATTGAGAAGGCAAACCCGATCGAAACCGGGCTTGCCTCTCATCTCAGCGCGTTGACTGAGATGAATTAGATTTGCAGGAGCTTATTTATTTCTGCTAGTCCAAATTCCGGTAAACATCATCAACATTCCGCCTAGAAAAATCACGATCGCGAGGCTGGCAGGAATTGCAGTTGTCCAATCGATATTTTCCATTAGATTAAGCGTGAATTAAGCGGGTACTTCTTCGCGATCGAGCTGCTTCAGATGAATATGTTTACGACCCAAAGAAATTTCAAATTCGTCTCCGGGGCGCAACTCCATTTGTTTTGTATAGGCTGCACCAATGAGTAGATTCCCATTCGATTGCACACTGATTTTGTAGCTTGCACTACGTCCGCCTC
>DATJEM010000463.1:0-6180 GCA_035496615.1 Leptolyngbya sp. | reverse complement strand
AAGTCGCAAAGTCCCGACGATGCACCCCATTCGGAATGATGACGAGGGGTGTCGGCAGAGCAAGCGATCGAATGCCTTCTGCTTCCGCTTGAGACAACATTTGAATCAGACTCGCTTTCCGCAGAATCGGACGTTCGATTAGAGTGTAATATGCTTTTTTCTTCCAGCCTTTGTACTCTAATGCCCACGGATCTAACATTCCCTGAGGATTCATCACATAGGGAATGTTGTAGCGTTGGCAGAGCCAATGCGCGATCGCGACAGGATAAGTAAACAATGAAATTGTATGGACTAAATCATAGTCCTGAATATGTTCAAACAGCCAGGTAGTTAAGCCATAGCTAAATTTATATTCGCTCAATCTCCAGCGCGGAAAATACTGGATTCGATAGGTGTCTTCCTGCTGCCAGGTCGAAAGCGGAACTTTCAAATTGGTTGAACCATTGGCATTGGTTGTTACTAGATCAATTTGAAGATCACGATCGCCCAGTGCCTTTGCCAGTTCAAGCACCAGCTTAGAAGTGCCGCCATAGACTAAACCGATCGCGGGAATCACGATTAGTATCTTCACAAGTTATTCTCACACTACAATCAGTTATTTTGCCAAAGCACACTGTACCGCCTGATAAAGGCTTTTCGCAAAGTAGGCGGGAGAAAATCCTTGAACTCGGTGCAGTCCTGCTTCTCCCATTGCTTGATAATCCATTGTTCCAATTTGAATCAAACGATGAGTGAGGGCAGCGATATCCTCTGGATCAAACCCCAATCCAGTTTCCCCTTCAATTACTAGATCCTCATAGCATCCACAGCGATCGCTGACAATCACAGGCAGTCCCGCCGCCATTGCTTCATTAATGACCAATCCCCATTGTTCTTGTAAGCTCGTGTGAACAAAGCATTCCGCATGAGCAAAAAAAGGCAATAGTTCCGCTTGCTGCAAAAAACCAGGTAAATGAACCACGCTTTGCAATCCATGTTCCTGAATTTTTGCCTCAATTTCGGACTGTAACGATCCTTCTCCGCATAGCACGAGATCCCAAGTACGATCGCCGACTTCTGCTCGATAAGCGGCATAGGCTGAGATCAACCTTGATAGATTCTTCCTCGGTACAAATCGATTGATCGCGAGAAAAAAAGGTCGCTCGATCGGACGCGGCAATGATCGAATTTTCTCCGGCGCAAACGCCTCATTTTCAACCACGTTGTAGCCTGTAAAGATCCTTTCAGCAGGTACTCCGAGCTTTACAAGATAGCGTTTTTGAGGTTGCCCCCCGACTAATGCAGCATCATAGCGATTAATCAACCAACCTTTGATCTGTTCTTTCCAGTGCGATCGTGAGGCATCATTTTCTTTTGAAGCAGAGAGTAACACCATCGGTTTTCGATGAATCATTGCCCAAATTGCTGCCGCAATCATCCCAGGAATACCGTATCCGGCGATCGCCAGCACCGTTGGATTGACTCGATTCAGCGTGGCAAAAACTTGTTTAATCAGATCGAGGGTGTGAATTTGTTCAAGCTGCCGATCAGGAACGATCGACACAAATGGATAAAAGGTTTCTACCTCAGTACACCAAGCGTAAGTAGCCTCAGATCGGGCAAGCTCGATCGCCACACACTGCATTCCGACGCGTTCACACTGCTGATGGAAGCAATTCACCCTCGCGAAATGGTAGGGACCGTAATTTGAGAAGAGAACTGCAACTTTGACAGACTCCATATCAATAGATAGATGGATTGGGTTTGAGTGCTGAACTCGATCGAATAGGCTGCCGAGCATATAAGAAAACACTAAAAACAAACACTAAAGTAAACGTGATATCCGCCACAGTGGACTGCGTTCCGTGACTCACAATTTTGAGTAATCCTGGAATTGAACTAATGTAAATCAACTGGCTTGAAAGGCTGTCAAAGCGGACAGCGGCAGTCCAAATCACTTTGTAAAGATAGCCAAACCCAAAAAATACAAAACAGCCGAGATAGTCAAACTCCATAAATGTATCCCCAACCCCGGACATCACAAACCCAGGATTCGGAACATACCCATAGAGGTCGTTCAGACTAAAAGTTTGCAATTTCAGCATTAACCCTTCTTTAAAGTCTCGTCCAAACCACTGTCCTGGCACAAATCGAAAGACCAACTCGTTCCAATATCCCGACCCATAGCCATACTGGTGGGTATTCACAGTCGCATCCATACTCAGCGCAGCATACCTAAGCTCTAGATCGCTTGAGGTTTCAACCATCTTTTGAAAGGTTTCAAGTGGGTTTAGCTGCCACAACTGATCCCAATTTCCAGAGATACTAATCGTCCGATATTGTCCGATCAGCGGAATTGCGAGAAGTGCAAACACGATCGCCCCGATCGCGACGGGTCGAGGCACAGTGATCCGTTTCTGAAAGAAAAGTGCAAGTCCGATCGTCATCAAGAATGCAGCAGTAGTTTCCCGCCGCCCTAAAACAATCATTCGATAAGCCGGAACCATTGCTGCAAAAGCAAGTGCCCAGTAATGCAGTAGCAATGGTCGCTTCAGCGCCACCGTCACGACCATTGCAAGACCGGGAATCGAGACATAAGTAAAAGTCGAGAGAATCGTTCCGATGCCCGTCGCTTGTCCGATTGCATTTCTCGAAAATGATGTTCTGGATGCCAAAATCGTAAACACAAACCCGATCGCACTTAAAACAACCCCTCCCCGAAATAACCGCTTAAGATTGAGCGAAATCGATAGCGAGCTTGCCTGTTTTAGAGAGACGGGAAAAAGAATGCTGGCGAGACACATAAAGATGCAGAGCGCAGACATTAACAGAACTCGTTCTAGTGCTTTTTGGCTGGGCAACAAAGCGGGGTTAAGGAAGAGCGCCACTGCCTGAGGAACAAGATACGCAATAAACATTCCCGCCATAAAAAACGGATATTGGTAGAGTCTGGACATTTTATCCAGCCCCCATCCCAAACAAGCAATACAGCCTAGAATCAGTAGCGTCAGATAAATATCTGCCATATGAATTATCCCTGAAGTCGGTGAGAGCTAGGCATTGAAGGTTTCAACGATCGTGCTGGCATAGCGTGCCCAGAGATTTGCCTGAACAAAATCTTTCATTTTTTCAGGATTGCTGATCCTTTTGCTGTTATCCAAGCAATTGATCAAACTCCGGGCGATTTGAGAGATATCTCCAGAATCAATCACCAAACCGAGTTCGTATTGTCGTGCAAGTTCTCTCATCAAGCCGTAATCGGAGACTAATATCGGTTTCTGAGCCGCTGCCGCTAGTAGCAGAATTCCGCTCATGCCCACGTGCCGCTGATAAAGTGCCAGAACAATATCTGCTAGATGGAAATAGCTTGGAACCTCTGCTTCCCGCAAAAAGCGATCGTGAATGAGAATTTGAACGGGTAGACATTGACAGAGTTCAGTCACCTCCTGACGAATTTTTGCTTTGTCCTGCCCCAAAATTTCGCCCACCAGAAGAATACAAATCTGCTGACAAGATTCGGGAGAAAGCTGCTTGAGCGATTTCAACAGGGCATATACCCCCTTACGTTCAGTTAGACGACCAAACAGTAAAAAAACCTGGCGATTTTGCTCAATTCCAAGCTCAAGTCTCAAATCTGCCACCGACTGTGCTGAAACTGGAATCACTTCGACCGGATCAGGTAGGTGAACGATGGTCGGACATTGCTGAAGCTGCTGAATTGCTTTAATAGCGAATGGATCAAGGCAGAATAAGGTCTGCAACTGAGGATTTTTCAGGGCTAGAGTCAGCAGCACTTTTTGTCTCCACGATCGCACTCGATCTTTCAGCGTCAAAGTGGTCTGAGCAAAGGTTTGATAATGAAAGGTTGGACGAAAATATATGGCTGAAAACGAGCAGGGTGAAGGTTGACCAAACACGATCGCAAGCTGAAAGTAATCAAAATACATCAGCATTGCGTGTGTCGCTCGAATTTTTTTAGCAAGTTGACAAAAGATTCGCCACTCAACGAAGCCCAATTTCACTCCAGAAGCTTGTTTTCGCTCTGCTTCGTGTGCGGCTGAAATGGCAATCAACTCGATTTGAGGATGAGTCTCGACTAGGGCAGCAACCTCCTGATGCACGGTGAGAAACTGCGGCGAAACCACGAGCGTTAGCCGCGTCGAAAAAGGTGCTTGAAGCCAAGCCTGAACCAAATAGCGGAGGTATGTTCCGTGATGCCCACCACTAAGCAGATCAAACAGCATCACATGAGAAGCATCTGAATCAGAAAGAGAAGAATATGTCATGAGGGCAAAGCGCTGAAATGTTGTACCGCATCAATGAAGCGCTTCTCGGCAGCAACAGGACGAGCCAGAAGCGGTGGCAAAGCTAAAGGTTGATGGAAGCGATCGAGCAGTTCAAACCAATCGTCATAACAATAAATTCCTGCATAGTCAAAGGCGCTGCGACAGGCGTTACTGTTGGCGATGATGGGAATTCCAGCAATCAAAAGCTCTGGAATTCGGGTGAGCGCTCCTGAGCTTGCAGTTTGATGAATCAATGCGGTTTTAGTGTCCTTCAAAATTGTGGTTAGATGGTCTTCGCTCACTGCACCATGCACGACGAATGACAAATCACAATGTTCTCGAAGCGATTCAGTTCCATATCCGACAATATCTACCTCAAAGCTAAAATGCTGATGAACTTGTTTGAGCCATTGAATCTGCTCGATCATGCCTTGTCGCGTCGGCGGATTGGTGGCACTTCCAAGAATTAGATAGCGATCGCGAGGGGTACGATCGCGGCGAATCGATAGAAGATGCTGTTCGACCTCGTTCGGCGGATAGTAGGGTAAATAATGAGCATTTGCACCATGCAATCGCAGCAACCATTCTTCCTCTCGCGAGATACAAAATACAATATCTGCTTTGACTAATGCCTGAATTTCAGTCGATAGCGATTCGTGGAAAGCCTCAGAGACAAAGAACTCTAAGTTATGCGGCAGGGCAATCACCTTGAAGTTTCGATCGTGAGCCACATAAGGCGCGACATAGTTCTTTGTTGCTTCCCAAACGAGCACTTTATTCCCTGGATGTTGAGCAAGCCTGCGATTATACAGGTGTCGCTGAAAGCCACAGAACGCGATATTTTTTGGCGAAGGTCGAACTTGAATTTGGTGTTTCAGGATGAAGCTGGCAGTTTTTGGGTTTAGCAGAGATTGAACACCGATCAGATAGCGATCGCGGGAATCACTCAACAGTTGGCGATCGAATCGAGTCATCGGACGCTGCGATCGCTCGATTAGTTCAAGAATCTGAGCGCTACGGCGGTTTCCTCCATGTCCTGATCGACTAGGTTCAAAAAAAGAATCAAGCAGAATACTCATGAATGTAAACTAATTCCAACTTGCGCTAGTTCTAAAGAAGCCGTTTACTTGAACAAAACAGACATCACATTGCCCTAAAGCCCCATCAAAAGGGCGACAACAAAAACCAGGAAAATCGTAAACGACATAGCCGTGATGGCGCATAAATTCAATGACCTGATCGAAAACTGGTTGTCCTGGCAGAAACTCAAATAAAGAAACTTCGAGAATAAACACTTCAACCTGATCCCAAAGTTGGCTTGCCCCTTTGAGCGCCTCTAGTTCAAAGCCCTGAATGTCAAGTTTCACCAACTGGGGGATTGATAGCTTTTGGTCATTGAGCAATTGGTCGATCGTCACAATCGGGACGACCCTTTGATTCGCGATCGCAGCCCTTTCAGGATGTAGCGAAGGCAAGAATGAAGATCCAGCTAGATCGCCCCAAACCGTCAGCGATAATTCTCCAAGCTCGGCTCCCGCTCCCGCCAATTGCCACTGGCTCCCCGGAAAGTCCTGACAGAACTTTTCCAAATCAGGCTGCATTTCGATCTGAGGTTCAATCAAAAAACAGTGAGCATTGGGGAAAACTGTTTTTGCCATTCTGCTCCATTCGCCACGATTCGCTCCGACATCCAGAATCCAATCAGGCTTGAATCCGCGCTGTTTTAGGCTTTCTAGCATAAACGGCATATCGCTTGCCGCCCGAAGCATTGAACTCCGCCGCTGAATGTCATACCCTGCTCGAGCAATCAGCGCTTTTCCAATATATTTGAGTTTAGCGAGAAGCGGTGTTCTATTCATCGGAGTTAATTCGCTAATGTGGCGTAGTGATCAAGATGTCGATCGAAGACAATGGG
>DATJEM010000462.1:0-5984 GCA_035496615.1 Leptolyngbya sp. | reverse complement strand
CAATGGCACTTTATCGCGCTTTGGGCTACGAAACTCAGTCGCGATGGATGACCAAATCGATCGACGAAGCAGGATAAAATAAGTTTTATGTATAGCGAAGATGACCTACGAGTTCTAGAAACTGAACTTGATTTAGAAGATCCGCTGGATCAGATTCCTCCGATCGAGGATGAGGTTGCCCCCAAACCTGATCCAGAAGCGATGCTGCCCTTGTTGGCGGCAGCCGATATTCAGCAACGGATGTTTGCGGCGCGAGTGTTTTGCGATGTCCAAGACGATCGAGCCATTCCGCAACTGATCGCCTTGTTGAACGATCCCTGCCCGTTGGTGCGCGTCAGTGCTGCTTATGCGCTCGGTCGGAATCCCAGTCCTGCTGCCGTGGAGCCGCTGATCGATCGCTACAATCAAGATTGGAATGGCTATGTCCGTAAAGGGGTCGTTTGGGCATTGGGAAACTGCCGCGATCGTCGCTCTCTCACTACGCTGACGGAAGCGGTGAAAACGGATATTTCAGCCGTTCGCTTGTGGGCAGCAAGCTCACTCGCACAAATGGCAACGCTGGGCTACGAAAGCATTGTGGCAGCGGTTCCGCCTCTGATTGAAGGATTGCGGCGGGATCCGGTTGCCGCGATTCGGAGCAATTGCGCTTGGTCGCTGGGCGAATTGTGCCGCGAAATGCCCTCGAATGTGATTTATGCAACGGCGATCGATGCCCTCATCGAAGCGTTTGCCGAGGATGCAGATACTGGAGTGCGCGAAGATGCGAAGTCATCCATGCTAAAAGTCGGAGATGCACGAGGATTGCAAGTTATTGAGACTTTGGAGCAAGAAAATTGGTTCTAAACTTGAGCCTCAGCTAGAGACTCAGCCAATTTCTGAAGCTCACAAGCAAATCAATGCGATGACAAGATCTTAGATGACAAGATCTTAAAATTACTACAAACTATTTAACCTTTAATACAAAGACACGATTAAGAAGAAAGCCTCAAGGCGCTTATCTCCTCAGCTTCCGTAGCATTACTTTAAGTATGCGCGACTGATCGCGAGTTACCGCCCTGTCTCTTCTAAATAGTCGTATGAAAATCCTTGCTTATTTGTCTTACGGTGGTAAAAAATGCTATCAGTTAGAACTTTATTTCAGTATTCTTTCAGCCCTGCACTTTCTCAGAGATCCGAACAGCGACATTCGGATTTGCGTGATCAGCGATCGTCCCAAAGACTTTGGCAATCATCCGTTGATCGATCAACTTTCCTTCTCACCCGCAGAATTCGCCGAATGGACGCACGGAACCTCACCGCATCGCGCCAAAATCTGTGCCCTGATGAAGGTGATGGATCAGTATCGATGTCCCGTTGCTTTGATCGATTCTGACACTTATTTTCTCGATCACCCCTCAAAGCTATTCGAGCGGATCACTCCTCAACAATCTGTGATGTTCGGCTTTGAACACATCCTGCACACGGATTTGCTGTGGCAGCCTTTATTTGAGAAGCTAGGCGATCGAATTGAGTTTGGCAATGTTTATCTCGATCAGCAAAGCGCGATGTTTAACGCTGGAGTCGTGGGTTTAGACTTTGCCCATCGATCGCTGTTGGATCAGGCACTCGCACTGGCCGATCAGTTGAATAAGACGCATCATGGTTTCACCGATGAGCAGCTTGCTTTTAGCATTATTCTGAGCCAGGTGACGAATCTATCGTTGAGCGATGATCTGATTCGCCACTATTGGGGCTGGTACGAACGTAGGTTCATTCATATCCAAATCGATCGATTGTTCAAAGGTCTAACCGGAGCGAACCTGGAGCGATTGGCTGCTGATCCAACGCCAGTGAACTTTGAGGATGCGCCGCCTGTCTCTGTAAAAGATAGACTCATCAGCAAGCTGCTGGGTTTGATCTACCGTTGGGATCATGAATACAAGTTTGCCTATTTTTCTTACCGCAACGCGCTGACTTATGCCGCTAAAGATCAAGACTATGCCAATGCTTGGGCGGCTCACACGTTACGAGGCGTGAAGACATCTTTGATTGAGCATCCATCGGCTCAGTATTCGCGCCACTTGCAGCGAGACTTTCGCCACTTTAGCCAGGACTCGATCGAGGGGCTAGATTGGCTCAATGGAGAAGTAAAAGAGAGTTGGCTGCAATTTTGGCAACATCGATCGCAGAACTATCGATATTCATAACTTCATCGAGGACGATCGCCCTAGCCGATCGTCCTTTGCGTTGATCGGTGGCGAATTCGTTAAAATTGAGGGAGTTTCAGCCTCAAACTGCTTATGCCTCGTCAGCGGATCAAGTCAGATCTCCCCACAAAAATTTGTCCGGTTTGCGGTTTACCTTTTACCTGGCGGAAAAAATGGGAGGACTGTTGGGACGACGTAAAATACTGTTCTGATCGCTGTCGCAAACGAAAGTCACACGCAAAATCTCAAACACCCTGATTGCGAGAAAACTCAGGCATGATAAGCTTTTGTGCTATCCATTCCGCGAGGTTCCTTTCATGTCTGTCGATCGCATTCAGCCCAAACTCATTATTCATGGTGGAGCCGGAAGTTCGCTGAAGGGAAAAGGCGGCGCGGATGCAGTACGTCGATCGCTTCATCAAGTCGTTGAGGAAATTTACGCGCTTTTGCTCGCAGGCGCAACGGCAACTGAAGCGGTGGTGGCTGGATGTCAACTGCTCGAAGATGATCCCCGATTTAATGCCGGTACGGGATCAGTGCTGCAATCGGATGGGCAGATTCGGATGAGTGCAGCTTTGATGGATGGCGTACAGCAGCGATTTAGCGGCGTGATCAACACCGGACGAGTGAAAAATCCGATCGAGCTTGCGCTCTTCTTGCAAACGTCTGACGATCGAGTTTTATCCGATATCGGCTCGGCTGAACTGCTGCGAGAACTTCAACTGCCGCTCTATGATCCGATGACCGAACTGCGGCTGCAAGAATGGATTCAAGAGCGCGAAGGCAACTTCAATCGAGCGATGGCGGGAGTCGTTGCAGAGAAAGAATTGATTTCAGAATCGGCAGGGCGCGGCACGATCGGCGTTGTCGTTCTCGATACGCATGGGCGGCTGGCAGTCGGAACGTCAACGGGCGGAAAAGGATTTGAGCGGATTGGGCGGGTGAGTGATTCCGCTATGCCTGCGGGAAATTATGCCAATGCCGATGCTGCCATTAGCTGTACGGGAATTGGAGAAGACATCATCGACGAATGTTTAGCCGCCAGAATCGTGATTCGGGTAACGGATGGGCAATCGCTCCAGGATTCGCTGGCAAAATCTTTCCGAGAAGCTCACCAAAATCGACGCGACTTTGGCGCGATCGGACTCTCAGCAGACGGCACGATCGGCTGGGGCAAAACCAGCGAAGTGCTTTTAGCGGCATATCATACGGGCGATCGCATCGGTGATACGCTGGATCTACCCGACGATGTGCAAACCGGAACCGTCTGAATGACTCAGTATACGGACTGGACAGTCGTGTCAAACTTGTGCAAATCTACGGTTGTGCTGGGGGAAATGCGTAAGTATTGTTTTAAGTATGATTTGGCAGTCTACCGAGTAAGGGCGCTAGTTTCAAACGGTCTTGCTTCTACCCCCGATGCAAGACCTATCCTCAAAAGGGGTAGAACTTCATTGCTTCGAGCCTTTGTCATTTTTGCAGGCTCTCAACGCCCCTGAGAGTTTGCCTCAGAAATCTCCGCATCCGTACCCCCTACGGAATTCACTCAGTCATCGACTGTATCGCTGGCTCCGCTCTATCAGCTTGGAGTAATGTATTGCGCGATCGGAGATGCTCCAAAAGCTCGCGGAACGCTGCGCCATGCGGATCATCGTCCAACCAAGAGAAAAGCGGTGCAGAAAATTGAACCAGCGCTCCGCCGCTTTGAGCGAGATTCCCCGATCGGGGGATTGACTTAAACGCGATCGCTCTGTTAACGTTCAAAGTATCAAACTTTTAGTTCAACGAAATGCGCTACAGCACTTCCTACTTTTACTTTTTTTGGCGATCGACGGCTCACCCGGCGAGGTAACTCCTCATGTGTCCGTCCGGTGAGCCGCAGATTTAACCTCTGCGGTTTTTTAATGTCCTAAACCTTTAATTGCAATGACTCTTCTCACTTCCTGGCTCTACGGTTTTTACTTTTTTACCCCAAGACGTTCTGGGTGAGTGTGTTGCTGTTGCAATTGCCAACCCGGAACCGAAATGGCTCCGGGTTTTTTGTTGAAGTTGATCCTATCTATTCCCCAGGAGTTCAAGACCATGAAAGATGCTAAATTAGTCCGCAAATCTAGCCCAGACCATCGCTCGATCGTCTCTTTGTCCAACGCGATCGCGATCGGAGGATCAGAAATCGTTATCATTGGCGGCCCTTGCGCGGTAGAAAGTCTCGCTCAGATGGAAACCGTCGCCCGCGAACTCAAATCGGCTCCAATCCAGGCATTGAGGGGAGGTGTGTACAAACCGCGCACTTCCCCTTACGCTTTTCAGGGGGCAGGTTTAGCAGGCTTGGAAATTCTTGCCGCCGTCAGCCGTCAGTATGATCTTCCCGTCGTGACGGAAGTGATGGCGATTTCCCAGATCGAGGAGATTTCAGCGTATGCAGATATGTTGCAGGTCGGCAGCCGCAATATGCAGAACTTCGATTTGCTCAAAGCTTTGGGACAAGCAAACAAGCCAATTTTACTCAAGCGGGGACTTGCAGCGACGATCGAAGAATTTGTCATGGCAGCCGAGTACGTCGTGAGTCACGGCAATCCGAACGTGGTGCTGTGTGAACGCGGGATTCGCAGCTTCGATAGCTACACTCGCAATGTTCTCGATTTGGGCGCAGTCTCAGCTTTGAAACAGATCACACACCTGCCCGTGATGGTTGATCCAAGCCATGCCGCCGGACGACGCGAACTGATTGCTGATCTCTCCAGAGCCGCGATCGCCTGTGGAGCCGATGGACTGATCATTGAAAGTCATCCGGAACCGGATCAATCTGTGTCCGATGCCCAACAAGCCTTGTCGATCGCATCAATGACACAGCTAGTTCGGAGTATCAAGCCCGTGGCAGCAGCGGTCGGTCGGAAAATGTACAGCGTCGAATGTCCACAATTTGCGGTGGTGTGAATTGCCGACCCGAAAGGAACAGCTAAATCTCTCCTGATTTAAGCGGGGTGCGAGATTGTTGTGTCTTCAGAATATTTACCGTTGTGGAATATCGTCAAACCCTGATAAATGGGCGATTGTACTCTGTATCTTTGGGAACACGAGTGGTAAGTTATTTCCGAATCATCTAGGTGCGATCGCACACACGGTTAAACGTATGACGAGATCTTTTGCAGCGATGGTAAGCATGATTTGCTTATTTCTCGGTTCCTGTGCATTTTTGGTCACGACTTCTGATTGTCAGGGTTCAATTCGGAGTGGAGTGACCAGTATTCTCATGTCTGCGATCGGTTGGGGCTATCTGAAAATGGTGAATGAGAAACCGATCGGATTTTGGCTGATGCTGTATCGGGGTGGGATTGCGATCGCGGCGACGATCGTTCTGTTCGCGATCGGGCGAATTGTCGGTGCAGTGCAGACTACGGGTTGTCAGTTGGGCTGATTTTTGAGGGCGGCGCGGAGGTTGCCTTGATGCTGATTCAATAAGCGATCACTCTCTAGCTTTGATAAGCCTGTCCAGTGCATGATCAAAGCGGTTTTCACAGAGCGATCGCTTTTTTCGAGCAGCGTTGAAGCTTGTTCTCGATCCAGATCGGTTAAGTCGCAGAGAATTCTTAGCGCTCGATCGTGCAGCTTGGAATTGGTCACGGCAACATCAATCATTCGGTTGCCATACACTTTGCCCAATCGAACCATTGTTCCCGTCGAAAGAATGTTCAATGCTAGTTTCGTCACGGTTCCAGCTTTTAGGCGGGTAGACCCTGCTAATACTTCCGCCCCAACTAATAATCGAATATCTACATCAACCTCAAATTGCACTTG
>DATJEM010000461.1:0-3894 GCA_035496615.1 Leptolyngbya sp. | reverse complement strand
GCTCCCGCTTTAGAATCGCAGTCTGAATTGGACGACATCCCGTTCTAGAATAGAGCCTGTTTTCAAACGAGGTTCAAACATGGAGCGCAACTTTCAGCAACTCGCAGATTTGTATAAAAATGCGCTCCTAAATCATGTGTTGCCGTTTTGGGAGAATCATTCGATCGATGCTCAAGGCGGCTATTTTACGTGCCTCGATCGCGCTGGCGAAGTCTACGATACCGATAAATTTGTTTGGCTCCAAAATCGCCAAGTCTGGACATTTTCGATGTTGTATAACCGATTGGAAAAGCGCGAAAATTGGTTATCGATCGCAGAACATGGCGCAAAGTTTTTAGCAAAACACGGACGAGATGCCGAGGGAAACTGGTACTTTTCGCTCGATCGTTCGGGTCAACCTTTGACTCAGCCTTACAATATTTTTTCCGATTGTTTTGCAGCGATGGCATTTAGTCAGTTTGCGCTGGCATCGGGTCAAGATTGGGCGCGAGAAATTGCAATGCAAGCCTACAAAAACGTTCTGCGGCGTAAAGAAAATCCGAAAGGAATTTACAATAAAACGTATCCGGGAACGCGATCGATGAAGTCGTTAGCCGTTCCAATGATTCTCGCCAATCTCACTCTGGAAATGGAATGGTTATTACCAAAAGAAACGCTAGAGCGAGTACTTAGCGAAACTGTTCAAGAAGTGATGACAGACTTTCTTGATGATCAGTTGCTGTATGAAAACGTTTCGCCGAATGGATCGCACATTAATTCTTTTGAAGGTCGCTTAATCAATCCTGGTCATGGTATTGAAGCGATGTGGTTCATGATTGACATTGCTAATCGTAAGCATGATCCTAATCTGATTCATCAATGTATTGATGTTGTTTTGAATATTCTGAAATTTTCTTGGGATCAGCAGTATGAAGGAATCTACTACTTTTTAGATTCACAAGAGCATCCTCCCCAGCAATTAGAATGGAATCAAAAACTTTGGTGGGTTCATGTCGAAACGCTGGTCGCGCTGGTGATGGGCTATCGCCTAACCGGACGCGAAGCATGTTGGGATTGGTATGAGAAAGTGCATGACTATACCTGGTCGCACTTCGCAGATTCAGAGTATGGTGAATGGTTTGGCTATCTCGATCGCCGGGGAGAAGTTTTGCTCAACCTCAAAGGCGGAAAGTGGAAAGGCTGCTTTCATGTGCCGCGATCGATGTATCTCTGCTGGCAAGAATTTGAGAAATTAGCTACAGCATCTCCAACGGCGTAGGTTTTGTCGGTGGTGGAAATGCCCTATCCAAAGCCGCAAGTTCATCTGCGTTGAGCTTCAGATCCAAAGCTGCGCGATTTTGCTCAACGTGATCGATTCGACTTGCTTTAGGAATTACAATCACATTTTTCTGCTGGAGGAGCCACGCGATCGCCAACTGTGCCGGACTTACGCCACGCTGTTGAGCCAGCTTTTTCAGCGTTTGATTTTGCAGCAATCGACCTTGCTCCACCGGAGAATACGCCATGATTGGAATCTGATGTTGCCGACACCACGGCAGCAACTCCCACTCAATCCCGCGCCGCATCAGATTGTACAAAACCTGATTGGTCACGATCGCTTTGCCATTCTGAATTGCGATCGCTTCCTTCATATCCTCCGGATCAAAATTGCTTACCCCATAGCTCCGAATTTTGCCGGATTCTTGGAGCGTCCTCAAAGCTTCTAGTGTTTCTTGAAGGGGAACAGCGCCGCGCCAATGCAGCAAATACAAATCGAGAGCGTCAGTGTTGAGTCTTTTTAAACTGCGATCGCACGCCGCGATCGTGCCTTGACGAGAAGCATTGTGAGGATAAACCTTGCTGACGAGAAAGACTTCAGAACGCCGACCCGCGATCGCTTCCGCAACGACTTTTTCTGCCCCGCCTTCGCCGTACATCTCAGCCGTATCAATCAGCGTTACACCTAAATCAAGTCCACGACGCAGCGCTTTCACTTCGTCTTGATGATGTTTGGCGCTTTCCCCCATTTGCCAGGTTCCCAAACCGAGAACGGGTATATCTTGACCCGAAGAGAGTGTTAGAGTTCGCATCTATTGATTGCTCCGATCGCGCATTTCTTGCTGTCTCATCGGCATCGCATCGATCGTGTTAAAGAGTTCAGTCGATGCAACAGGCTCAGAAAATCGTCTTTTTTCCGTCCCGTCTTTGCCAATCAATACCACCGCAAATGTTTCTGAAGACACATCAAATTGCTTCCTTAAGCGCTCTGCAGATTGTTCTGTAATCGGTTGCCCATTGACTCGGCTGATTCCAGTTGCCAATAGTTCAACTTGCTTCAAATCTCGGTCTTGCATTGCCTGAGTTTGAGATCTCCAATCTTGCCGCTGTTGCTGATAAGCAGGGGACTGTTCAGAAGGCGCAAAAACGAGCAAAATGCGATTCTGCCACTGATACTGATTCAGATCAAAGTTCATGTCTGATTGGGTATCAGCGATCGATCTCGCAGAAGGGTCAAAAAATTGGTTCATTCGCTTTGACGATCGAGGACTAAAACAAGCCGAGAGCAGCATAAAGCTCACTCCCATCACAAGTAGATTTTGCATTTTCTGAACTTGCGGCATCGTTTTAATCTAGCTTCATTGTGATTGATCAAACTCTCTCTAAAGTAGACTCTCGTGCTGAATTATTTTGATTTACGCTTTGACTTTGGCGGTGTTCGATGTTCACCAAAGTATTTCTCGCTACGATAGCGCAGCCATACGCGCAGGACATCGGGAATCTGCTCTTTTTGCTCCTTTGTCAATGTGTTGTAAAGCGCTAACGCTCGCTCTCGTTCCCCTCGGCAAGCTGCATTGTTGTGAGCATCCCAGTAGCTTCGAGCGACCCGAATTCGGCGGCAAACTTCTTTAACTAAGGCGGCTCCGGTAAGAGAATCATCTTGTTTTGTCATAATTAGCGATGATCAATTTTAAGTTCGATCTTATCGTGTCGTCAGTTCGATCGGCTTGGGGAGGCAGTTGATTCTAAAGCCTCGAAAACCAAGCCTCGAAAACTAATACAATGACTAATACAATGTAAGAAACAAACAACGGGCAGGCTGGGAAAGCACACTCACTTCATGATGGATTAGATATGTATCAAACGAATCCTCCCGAACCCGCAAGAGAGCGACTTCCTACCATGTATGATCTCAAGAGTGAAGATCCAGAGGAGTCAGGTTTGCCGGACGAGTTTCACGAATTTCAACCCCAGCTTTTACGCGAAACATTCCGATCGCCTGCCTGGTCAGAAGCAAATCTTTTCATCGGCACAGACATCAATCTCTATTATGAATCTCGCCGTCCGCTCTGGTACAAGCGCCCTGACTGGTTTCTGGTATTGGGCGTACAGCGATCGGTGTCTCAAGCAGATTTGCGGCTAAGTTATGTGATTTGGCAAGAGAGCGTCGCGCCTTTTTTAGTTGTGGAATTGCTTTCTCCAGGTACAGAAGACGAGGATTTGGGGCAGACCCTGCGCGAAGTAGAAAAGCCTCCAACCAAGTGGGAAGTCTACGAACGAATTCTGCGCGTTCCTTACTACGTGGTGTTCGATCGCTATGTCAGCGAGTTTCGCGCCTTCAAGCTAGAGGGACTCCGCTATCAACCGTTGTCTCTACCGGATTCAAAGCTCTGGTTTGAAGAGATTCAGGTCGGTTTAGGGGTTTGGCAAGGGCAGTATGCAGCAACGGAAGGAAAGTGGTTGCGCTGGTATGATTCAGACCAAAACTGGCTGCCCACACCGCTAGAGCGAGCAGAGCAGGAACGCGATCGAGCAGAGCAAGTTGAGCGGCAGCTAGAGCAGGAGAGAAGACGATCGCAGCAGTTAGCAGAACGATTACGGGCGCTTGGAATCAATCCCGACGAGATGTGACTAGCT
>DATJEM010000460.1:0-3733 GCA_035496615.1 Leptolyngbya sp. | reverse complement strand
ATCGCCCACGGTTGTTGTATAGCGCCAAAGTTCCGGCACTCTCATCGAAGCGTACATCGAATCTCGATCGATCGCCCCTTTGCTGATCGCGACCTCGACTACTAGATGCGGCGGCATAGACTGCTCTAGATTGAGTTCCGCCCGCTTCTGAAGGTCTACTTTCTCCAAAGAATAGGCGGCATCGGGTTGAATCGCTCGTCCCAGATCTGGAAGTGTCAATAGAACCGAGCCGATCGACTGAATTTTGAGAGACAATTCATCTGATAACACCAATATCAAAGACTCAATCAGCCGAATACAGCGATCGTGTTCTTCCAGCGGTGTCATCATTTCCAATTTGCCGCGTACTCCACGAGTGGCGGAGCCGTCGTAGGTTAAACGCGCCGTTCGAGTCTGCCCCAATTCGGTGAGCAACTCCTCAAACGTTTGCCAACTCACCCCCGATAGCGTCACTCTTTTTTCAGTGGGAGTTGGTTTTCTGCCCATGATCTTTATCCTAGTCTCTTGATCTTTAAGTCTCATGAAGTATCGTACTGCGTTTGTTCGCATCAGTCAGAGCGCATTATGTGGAGTTTTGTTACTTGTCACTGGATTAACGATCGGCTTTTTCACGCCGCGCCGCTGGACTTCTGCACCTTCATGCAAAGATCAACCCTATCGAATTTATGTGCAAGCGGATTCGATGCACGTCAACCTCGTCGTCCCGGTTGATAATCGCGTTTATGACTGGCGGCAGTTCCTCGACCTCAAACAGATTGGCAGCGCTGCACACGAAAATTACAGCTATCTTAAAATGGGGTGGGGCGATCGTATTTGGTATACCGAGGTTCCAGATTGGTCACAGATGAACGTTTTAGATATTGGCAGAGTGTTGTTTAAACCCGGCAACACTTCAGCGATGTATGTTGACGGACAGGATTCGCGACCGTCGGAACTAAAATGTGTGGGAGTCGATCGAGAACAGTATCTCAGGTTTGTGCGATTTGTCCAAAGCTCATTTGCGCGGGATGCTCAAGGAAAATTGATTTACATCAAACCTGGAGCCGCGACGACCGACGGTTTCTATGCTGCGATCGGAAACTATTCTGCGTTACGAACTTGTAATACTTGGTCAGCCGAAGCCCTCAATGCGGCAGGAGTCAATACGCCCGTCTGGTCAGCGCTTGCACCTGCGGTGATGCGACAACTCCCAAACTGCGGTTGCCCTTAAGCAAAAATCTATCCAACGCACCCCTATTCGCTTTATTCTACAATTTACGGATCTAGGCTACTGAAATGCGCTTTTCAAAAATTTTAATTGCAAATCGGGGGGAAATTGCCCTACGAATCATTCGCACCTGTGAAGAATTAGGGATTGCGACGGTGGCTGTGCATTCGACCATCGATCGGAATTCTCTTCACGTTCAGCTAGCCGATGAAGCCGTTTGTATTGGTGAACCTCCCAGTAGCAAAAGCTATCTCAATATTCCCAACATCATCGCCGCTGCCCTGACTCGCAACGCTACCGCCATTCATCCCGGCTACGGTTTTTTGGCAGAAAATGCTCGCTTTGCTGAGATCTGCGCTGATCATCAAATTTCATTTATTGGACCTTCCCCCGATGCCATTCGCGGCATGGGAGACAAATCAACGGCGAAAAAAACCATGCAGCAGGTGGGAGTGCCAACGGTTCCAGGCAGTCAGGGATTGGTGCATAGCGAAGAGGACGCGCGAGAAATTGCAAGAGCGATCGGCTATCCGGTGATTGTCAAAGCAACCGCAGGCGGCGGCGGTCGAGGAATGCGCCTGGTTCCTTGCGATGCTGAACTGGGGAAACTCTTTCACGCTGCACAAGGAGAAGCAGAGGCGGCATTTGGCAATCCGGGCGTGTAGGTTGAAAAGTTTGTGCAAAATCCGCGACACATTGAGTTTCAGATTCTTGCGGATAGTTATGGCAATGTGGTGCATCTAGGAGAGCGCGAATGTTCGATTCAGCGGCGACACCAAAAACTGTTGGAAGAAGCGCCCAGTTCTGCGCTCACTCCGGCATTGCGAGAGAAAATGGGAGCCGCCGCGATCGCTGCTGCAAAATCGATCGATTATGTCGGGGCGGGCACGGTTGAATTTTTGCTCGATCGCTCCGGTGACTTCTATTTTATGGAGATGAATACCCGGATTCAGGTTGAACATCCCGTGACTGAAATGATTACAGGCATTGACCTGATCGCGGAACAAATTCGGATCGCGCAGGGTGAACAACTCCGATTTACGCAAGCCGAAATCGAACTGCGGGGACACGCGATCGAATGCCGGATCAATGCCGAGGATCCGGATCATAACTTCCGCCCCAGTCCCGGACGCATTAGCGGCTACTTACCGCCAAGCGGCCCTGGTGTCCGAATGGATTCTCACGTTTACACCGATTATGTGATTCCGCCTTACTACGATTCGCTGATTGGCAAACTGATTGTTTGGGGGCACGATCGACCCTCTGCAATTTTGCGAATGAAGCGGGCACTCCGAGAATGCGCCGTCACAGGACTACCCACAACCATTAACTTTCATCAGCGGATTCTTGAAACGCCCGAATTCCAAAAGGGCGATATCTACACAAACTTTGTGGATAAAGTGATGATGTCTGACAAAGATTAACGTCCAACAAAGATTAACGTCAGGGCAAATTCTCAGGTTTCAACTGGGCGCGATTTTTGGCTCTTGGATCGGAGCAATCAGCGGGGCTGAAGGGATTGCAGCAAGAGAACCGCTCTTCCAAAATCTTGAGCAAATTCACCTAATGAACTCCGCGGCGGTTGTCTAGCGTTTCATCAAGTCCGCCTGAACTTTCAGTTCTCGGCAGCACAGTCTAAAACATCATCGTCAAAATTCCCTGCTGACCCAAAAGCAATTCTCGCAGCAGGCTGAAAATTCCAACCCAGACGATCGGCGTAATATCTACCCCCCCGATCGGCTGAATCACTTTTCGAGTAACTGCCAAAAACGGCTCCGTTGGCGCAAACACTAAATTAAACGGAAACGTTTGCGCGTCTACTTGAGGATACCAAGTCAAAATGATTCTAAAAATGAACAGAAACGTCATCGCGCCTAACAAAATGCTGAGAGAAACGAGCGCGATCGTCGAAATATCCATAAACTTCTACCGCCAAATTCTTAAGCTTTGTAACTGTCTCTCATTCTATCGAGAATCGATCGCCTGATCTCAATCCCTCTTTACGGTTTTCGCTATACAAATACATGACGAACTATTAAAATTAAGATTAACTTGCGTGTTATCGAAAGGATAAAGCGACTATGACCCCTTCTTTGATGAACTTTCTGTTGAGCCTGCTTGCAGGAGTCGTGATTGTCGTGATCCCGGCTTCAGCATTTCTGATCGTGATTAGCCAAAAAGACAAAGTTCAGCGTTCCGATTGATTTGATCGAATTTTATCGCCAAAAGCTTGAGCAAAAAGCTGGTAAACCCGATTTGACCAGTTATATTAGAATCGAACCTCAGAGCCTGAACGTTGGACGGACAGACTGAGGTTTTTGCCTATCCTAAAGCAGGATTTAGGTGGAGAAATGGGTAAGAAGCCGCTAACATAGGATTTATCCTTGGAGACCGGACATGGTTAATTTTCAGTTTAATTTAGCAAGTATCTCTGGGATCATCCTAGCGGTGGGCGGGGCTTCGCTATATGCAGTGCGATCGTTTCGTCCTCAGATTGCCCGCGATACCGATATTTTCTTTTCGGCG